>NZ_JAGYGK010000027.1:0-67867 GCF_019947395.1 Pseudomonas sp. BF-R-26
TGGCGCGTTGCTGGGGAGGTTTAGCTCATCAGGAAGGGACATCGTGCCTTGATCAGGCTACGAAGCCGGACAGCCGGACAGCCTTGAAGATCGAAACGGGATCTAACGTTTTTACACACTCTGGGCCGTTTGCTGCCCTCTGCGAAGGGCAGCTAAGGGTCGATAGCAGCCCTTTGTGACAGACAGGAATCGGCCAATAACTGCCTGTCGGAATCGGCTGAAATCGACCCGAAGCTGCCTCTCAGAGTGCTAAAACTGAGGTTGTCACTCGTCAAACAGCGTCCAGCCATGGCAAATGCCGTTAAAGTCTTTTGCCGTAAAAAATAATACAAGTTCCTCTGGGTCAAATTTTGTGTACAGCCAGTGCCCAGGAATAGGGCCTCTCGTTATCACGTATTCCAAGCGGTACTTTTGAACAGATGCAGAACTGAAGGAAGCTGAATTCAACTCAAATCTGTCACCTTGATTGAGCGCCCATAGCTTTCCAACAAGGCTATCATCAAGTACCACCTCGTCAGCTGTCTCCATCAGATGCAGTGTATGAAGTTTTTTTTGAAGCCTAACGCTTCTGGCCATGGATCAAACTACCTATAAACAGTCCGAGTATCGGCATAATAATACTGGAACGCGGAGATGACCGCTTTGGGTCGTTTTCAGCCTCTCGCGACTGGCGGGAATCGTTCACCGCGATCCAGATCGCAAAATAATTAAAAACGGTCGGTCTCAAAAAATCACCTTGGCCAACGGGATAACCAAACCGCTAACGTTAGTCGTCTTCGTATCGTCACATGCACAGACGACGGGTCAGATCATTCAGAAGCCATCGGCCTGCTTTCCCTAAAGAGCAATTTTGCATGTGCGCTGCGTAGATCGTAAGTGTGTCTGGTGTGCGCTGAAGTTCGGCAGTTAACTCAAGCGGTAGGAGGCGTCCTGAAGCCAGATGATCCGCTATCAGATGCTCTGGCATTCGGCACCAACCGAATCCGGCGAGCAAAAAATCCAGCCGCCGTGCCAAATCTACAAACCGCCACTGGTGACTGCCCGTCACCCCATAGCTAGGGCCGTCGGGAGAAACCGGATCGGAAAGAACCAGTTGTACATAAGGCTTGAGGTCTGCACTTGTTGCCCGACGGCCTAACATAGTCAGGGGATGCCCACTGGCTACTACTGGCCTCAAGTCGACGCTGAGCAGCGGCAGTGCGGTGATTTCGTCGGGCACTGTCGGAATCAATGTGCAAAGCGCCAGTGCCGCATCGCCGTTGCGTAATCGACGCTCTGCGCCGCCTAAGCCTTCTGTGGAAAAACTCACTGCCAGATGCGGAAAAGCCTCACGGAGAGCGCGGAGGCTTTCAATGAGCGGTGCGCTAGGGACTAAAGGGTCTATGGCGAGAGCCAACTCCGGTTCAACCCCTGCCACCGTACTTGCGGCCATTGCTTCAAACTGGGCAGCGCTTGCCAGCACTGCGCGCGCTTGAACCACTAGCACTCTACCTACCTCAGTGAGAGTTGGACGATGGCCGCTGCGATCAAACAGCCTCACACCTTGAACTGACTCAAGTGTGGCAATCGACTGGCTAATGGCAGATTGAGCACGCCGCAGGTGACGTCCCGTTGCCGAGAAACTGCCTGTATCAGCAATGGTTACAAGGATCCGCAACTGATCCAGGCTGAGATTTCCGATCATGCCCCATCACTTAAACAGATGGACTCAATCATATTTACATCACTCCTGCGTAGAGATCGCATTGGGTAGAGTGTGTCGCACATCGCCTAAAGCGACAACGCAAAACATACCGCCGCGTCACCGCGCAGGAGTTACTTTCATGTCCAGGCTTCTCACCATTGAAACCAGCCCACGTGGGGATACTTCAATCTCCCGGCAGCTCACTCGCCGATTTGTGGCCGCGTGGGAAGCTGCACACCCTAGGGGCGCCATCAAAATACGGGATCTAACGGACACTCCGCTTACGTTCGTGACGGCCCCTTGGTTACAGGCTTACTTCGCCCCACAAACCCAACATTCGCCTGAAATGAAAGCAGTGTTGCAGCTATCCGATGAGCTTGCGGCCGAGTTGCTGGAAACCGATCACGTGGTTATTTCAACGCCGGTCTACAACTATAACGTCCCTGCGGCGCTCAAGGCGTGGGTGGATCACGTGGTACGTAAAGGCCTGACCTTGGGCTTTGATGGTAAAGGGCTGGTGACCGGTAAAAAGGCAACGGTGCTGCTCGCCTCGGGAGGTGTATACACCAACGACTCCCCGATTAAAGACCGTGACATTGCGACCCAATATTTGAAACTGATCCTGAACGTCCTGGGTATCACTGATGTCACCTTTATTGCGGCCGGCGGCGCTAAAGCTGTAGACCTCGGAGAAATCAGCATGCACGATTTTCTAGATACATTTGATCATCAAATTCAAAAGTCGCTGGTTTAGACACGCGCTTAGAAAATAACGGCGAGATGTGAATTTTTTCGTGTTCTCTTGTATCTGATCAGTAAGAAGCCGTGCCATCAAAAAGATGGCATCGGCAAAGGCAAACCCGTCTGGGCAGCGCCACACCGGAGCTCAGCAGTTTGCGTCTGGACAGATCAGTTACAGAGTGACTCGCATGAAATCACGTGAGAAAACCGTCAATCCGATCGGATTGGAAGACATCACCATTGTCGACGACGCGAAAATGCGCAAGGCGATCACGGCCGCTGCACTCGGCAATGCGATGGAGTGGTTCGATTTCGGCGTCTATGGGTTTGTTGCCTATGTTCTCGGCAAGGTATTTTTCCCCGGCGCTGATCCCGGTGTGCAGATGATTGCCGCGTTGGCCACCTTCTCGGTTCCCTTCCTGATCAGACCTCTTGGCGGTTTGTTTTTCGGTACGTTGGGCGATAAGTACGGTCGGCAGAAAGTCCTCGCGGCCACCATCGTGATCATGTCGCTCAGCACCTTCGCCATCGGGCTGATTCCATCGTATGCCTCGATTGGCATCTGGGCGCCGATCCTCCTGCTGCTCGCTAAAATGGCCCAAGGTTTTTCAGTGGGCGGTGAATACACCGGCGCCTCGATCTTCGTCGCCGAATATGCCCCGGATCGCAAGCGCGGTTTCCTTGGCAGCTGGCTGGACTTCGGCTCGATTGCCGGCTTCGTCTTCGGCGCAGGCTTGGTCGTGCTGATCTCCACCATTCTGGGCGAAGAGCAGTTTGAGGCATGGGGCTGGCGCCTGCCCTTCTTCCTCGCCCTGCCCCTGGGAATGATCGGGCTCTATCTGCGTCACGCGCTGGAAGAAACACCGGCGTTCCAGCAGCATGTCGAGCAATTGGAACAGGGTGATCGCGAAGGCCTTGCCAGAGGCCCGAAAGTGTCTTTCAAGGAGGTGGCCACCCAGCACTGGCGCAGTCTGATGACCTGCATCGGCGTAGTGGTAGCTACCAACGTCACCTACTACATGCTGCTTACCTACATGCCGAGCTACCTGACACACAACTTACACTACAGCGAAAATCACGGCGTGTTGATCATCATCGCGATCATGGTCGGCATGTTATTCGTCCAGCCGATGATCGGGCTCATCAGCGACAAGATTGGGCGCCGCCCCTTCATTATCTGCGGTAGCGTCGGTCTATTCTTCCTCGCCATCCCGGCTTTCATGCTGATCAACAGCGGCAAGATCGGCCTGATCTTTTCCGGCTTGCTGATGCTGGCGGTGCTGCTCAACTTTTTCATCGGCGTGATGGCTTCCACCCTTCCGGCGATGTTTCCCACTCACATCCGCTACAGCGCCCTGGCCAGCGCCTTCAACGTCTCGGTGTTAATCGCAGGTTTGACCCCTGCCGCTGTGGCCTGGCTGGTGGAAAGCACGCAAAATCTGTACATGCCGGCCTACTACCTGATGGTGATTGCCGTGGTGGGTCTGATTACTGGCGTGACGATGAAAGAAACAGCGAACAAACCGCTGCGTGGTGCAGCTCCGGCGGCTTCCGATATTGAGGAAGCGCAAGAACTGTTGGAGGAACATCACGACAATATCGAGCAGAAGATCGAGGACATCGACGCAGAAATCGCTGAGCTGAAAGCTAAACGTGAGCATCTCGTGCAGCAGCATCCGCGAATCGAATGACGTGAAGAGCGCCAAGTCTGATTGTTAGTTCAGTACCGTCGGCGTTCCTTGCCATCGGTTTGTATTTGGTCTTCTCACGGGCCGGGGCTGTCTCACGCTACTGCTCGCGAAGCGCGCACTTTCTCGTATCGCGCGAATCCGATCTTGATGCCGACCAGAATGGGGGCAGCGATTACAAAAAGCAGGGCCACTGCGATGAACGCTGTGTCGAAGGCAATCACCGTGGATTGACTTGTCACTAACCGGCCCAGAAGGCTCGTCGCTGCCCGGCCAGCGGCCACTGCATCCATTCCTTTCGCGCTCAGCATGGCTGTCGTGGTCGTCATCCGTTCGATGATCGCAGCTCCCCCTGGGGTGACGTTGGCGCCGAGGACCACGGCATTGGTGACGATATTATGGTCGATCAGGGTCTGGAGCCCTGCGACTCCAATAAGGCCGCCTAGCTGGCGACCCGTATTGAAAAGGCCTATTCCGCTAGCGAGGTTTCGGCTGTTGAGGTGGCTGAAAGCGATCAGCGTGATCGATAGAAACAGAAAGCCAAGCCCCAGGCCGCGCAACAGGATGGCTGCCATCATGTCGTCCGCGCCGCTTTCGCTGGTCGAACCGGACAGCATCCACATCGCAACCATGATCATCAGGATTCCAAAGGGCACGGTGGCGAACGGCGCAACGCGGCGGGCCTGCATGAGCCAAGCAGATATGAGAAGCGCGCCGACAAAAAACGCGCCACTGGGCAACAGCAGCTGACCGGCATCGGTGGGCGTGAATCCGAGGACAGACAGGGCGAACGCCGGAATCAGGAACGCGCTGCCGAACAAGGCGGCGCCGGCGACAAAACTGACGATAAAGGCGAAGGAAAAATCGCTCGATTTGAACAGGGTAAAGTCGAACACACCCTGCCCTTTGGCCAACACTTGTTGGCCGAGAAATGCCAGCAAAGCGGCTGCGCCGATCACGGTTAGCCACAGGATGCGAGGCTCCTCGAACCAGTCCCATCGGCTGCCCTGGCTTAGAACGTAGGTGAAACAGAACAGGGTGGCAGAGATCAGCGAGAAGCCGATCCAGTCAAACGGACGGTGTCGGACCTTGGCGGGCACTGGACCGCCTGCGATCAACACAAATCCGCTAGCCGCCAAGGCAATCGGAACAACGCTGAAGAAGATCCATGTCCAGGATTGACTATCGATCAACCACCCTTGAAGCGCCGGGGCAAGCGTCGCGGGCGCGACAACGGAGCCCATGGCAAACAGGGCCTGGAGGATTGGCTGAAGGGACCGCGGAAAAGCGCGAAAGATGATCGCCTGCCCCCCGACCAGCAAGGTGCCGCCAGCGAAGCCCTGAACAACTCGAAGTGCAACCAGCAGATCCAGTCGAGCGGTGATGGCGGCAATGCCGCACGCCAGGCCCATGACCAAGGTTGAGCTGATGATCACATTACGCGGATTAAAACGCTTCAGCAGCCAAGGCGCGATCATGAACCCGATCAGCTTGAGCGCGATGTAGCCGATATCCAGCCAGGCAAACTCATCAGGCGTTGCATAGGTGTCGCCGATGATGTCACTGCGTCCGAGCGACAGAACGGTGCTGGCGATCGCTTCCGTCAGCGTGGCAAGCACGATGCCCGCCATGAGCAGGACACCGGTCGTAGCGCTGGCGTTGCTCCGCGTGGCGCTGGCAACCGTGTTCATGAGCCCTCCCCTTGCGCAACCTCGACACGCGCGGACAGGCCCGGGACGATACGACCCGGCAACGGGTTATGGGCAAGGCGGATCTTTACCGGAACCCGCTGCACAACACGCACAAAGTTCCCTGTTGCGTTGTCTGTGGGCAGCAAGCTGAACGCCGACCCGCTGCCCGGCGCAAAGCTGTCGACCACGCCTTCAAGTGCCCCGTCGGGATAGCCGTCGACAGTGATGCGCACGCGCTGACCGGGGCGTATATGTTCGAGCTGGGTTTCCTTGAAATTCGCCACGACCCACACATCATTGACCGGCACGATATCGAGCAACGAAACACCCGGCGTAACGAACCGGCCGACGCGGACCTGACGGTTACCGACAACGCCATCAACAGGCGCGTGTACTACGGTGCTGTCGAGATCGATCTGGGCGAGATCGCGCGCGGCCTGTGCCTGCGCCACAGCAGCAACGGCAGCTTCTCGCTGGGCCACAAGGACGGTGATGCGTTGCTGTTGAGCCTCGACCGTTGCCGAAGCTGCCGAGACCGTCGCCTCGGCTCTGGATCGTGCCGTGCCGGTTTCATCGACGAGGGCTTGGCTGACGGCGTTGCTGACGATCAGTTTGCGGCTGCGATCATGGGTTTTGGTCGCCAGATTCATCTCGGCGGAGGCCGAGCGTCGCTGGGCTTCGGCCTCTCGTATCAGTGAACGCTGAAGCCGGGTTTCGGCATCGACATGGGCCAGGCGTGCCTCGGCAGCGCTGACATTGGCCACTGCCTGCGCAAGCCGTGCGCGATAGTCCCGATCGTCAATCCGGAACAGGACATCCCCCGTCCGGACGGTCTGGTTGTCCTCGACTTCTACCGCCGTGACATAGCCGGCAACCTTGGCGGCAAGCGAGGTGAGGTCGCCGCGCACATAAGCGTTATCGGTGGAGATCGAACCGCTCGAAAACGCCATGGCCCATCCGCCCGCCAAGACCGCCACGGCACCGATGCACAGCAGGATGCCGATCATCTTTCTCTTGCTGTGCCGCGCCACCACGACAGGGGTCTCGTCGCTTGCGCCGGTGGCAATGGCGGCCTTGTCCTGATGCGAGTTCATGTTCTTGTTTCCTGTTCAATGCCAAGGACCTGCAACAACCGCAGGACGACAGTGACCTGCCGCCCGGCTGTCGAGCGTCGATGAACGCGTTGATCGGTTCACTTTTTGATGGGTGTGACGAGCTCCTTTTCGTTGCTGTCGAGGACGAACACGGCCAGCAGGCGTGCGGGTTTCGTGTCGCTGGCGTTGGCGCTGACTTCGTGCACGGAGCCCGGCTCCTCTACGAAGTTTTCGCCGACGTTGTAGATCTTTTCCGGCTGGCCTTTGACTTTGATGTGAAACGAGCCCTCCAGGACCGTTGCATAAATGAAAGCCGTTTTCGGATGGGTGTGGGACGGCGACGCGGCGCCCGGCCCGTACTCGACCAGCACGCCCTTCATGCTCTTGCCAGGGAGGTTGGGAATGGACCGGTCGAATACGACCGACACCTTGCCTGCGGGCGGCTCGGCGGCCGACGCTGTGGTGATCGACAGCACTGCGAAGGCAGCGGCCAAGAGATATCGGATAAACATGGCAATTCTCCTTTATGCGTATGTGTTGTGATGGCGCGGCCCGTTACCGAGCCGTCGACTGACCGAGCCAGTCCTCGAAGCGGATCGCGCCCAGGCGTGGGTTCTTGCCGGGGGTCAGCGATTGATCGTCGAGCACCGAACCGAAGTAGCGCGCGTGCACATCCGGCACGACCTTGCGCGTGTCCTGAGTGGCCCGCAGGAAGCGCCGGACCAGTTCGTCGAGCGGCATGGCCTCGGGACCGGCGACTTCGACCGTGCCATTGACCGGCGCTGCCAGCGTGACCTCGGCGAGCGCCGCCACCACGTCGTCGGACGCCATCGGCTGGATCAGCGCCGGCGACAGGCAAATCTCCTCACCGACGCTGGCCGCCTGCGCAATGCCGCCGACAAACTCGAAGAACTGTGTGGCACGCAGGATGGTGTAAGGAATGCCGGACGCCTTGATAAGGTTTTCCTGCGCGACCTTGGCCCGGAAATAGCCATTCTCGGGAAGCCGTTCACTGCCGACGATCGACAGGGCAACGTGATGGCGAACCCCAGCGGCCGCTTCGGCAGCCAGCAGGTTACGGCCCGACGTTTCGAAGAAATCGAGAACGGCCTGGTCTTCCCACGAAGGCGCGTTCGCCACATCGACGACGATATCAGTGCCATCCATCGCCTGGGCCAGGCCCTCGCGGGTGATGCTGTTCACGCCCGTGCTGGGGGCGGCTGCGAGCACGTCATGGCCGCGCTCGCGGAGGTTATTCACAAGTTTCGATCCGATGAGGCCGGTGCCTCCAATGATGACGATCTTCATGGTTTCTCTCCGCTTCTCGACTACAACCATTGCCGTCGATGTAGATCGAGAGTGCCTGCGCGCGTCAGGGAAGTCCTTGTACCGGCCTTGGGTTTGCCTTGAGGGAAGCTTGGTTTTTCGTCCAAAGAAACCGTGTGCGACTGGCATCCCTTTTGGACGGTGCAGCGGGTTACACGCTGTCGTATTATTCGATACCACCTATCAATAGCCAGCTCGGACACGGAGTCGAGGGCGCTCGACCAGGGGATTCTCACCTTGCCATTCGTGTTTGAAGACTACGTGCTCGATCAGCAGCGCCGGGAACTGACCTTGCGCGGGCAAGTCGTGACTGTCGGGCCGCAGGTCTTCGATCTATTGCTGCAGCTCGTCAGCAACCGCGATCGCGTCATGAGCAAGGACGACCTGCTCAAGGCCGTGTGGAGCGGTCGGATCGTCTCGGAATCGACCATCACCAGCCACATCAATGCGGTGCGCAAGGCCATCGGCGATACCGGCGAGGAGCAGCGCCTGGTGCGCACGGTCGCCCGTAAGGGCTACCGCTTCGTCGGCGAGATCAAGGTGGATGAGGTCGGGGAAACACGACAGTCTGACATCGAAGAACCGACGACCGTGGACCTGAAACAAACGCCCCCGCCCACACTCGTCCTGCCGGACAAACCCTCCATTACCGTCTTGCCCTTCCAAAATCTGAGCGGTGATCCGGAGCAGGAATATTTCGCCGACGGCATGGTAGAGGACATCATCGCCGCCCTGTCGCGTATCCGCTGGCTATTCGTCATCGCGCGTAATTCGAGCTTTACCTACAAGGGTCGGGACGTGGACGTCCAAGGCGTCGGCCAGACGCTCGGCGTGCGCTACGTGCTGGAAGGTAGCGTGCGCAAGTCCGGGAACAAGGTACGCATCACCGGGCAGCTGATCGACGCGACGACCGGGACGCATATCTGGGCGGAGCGCTTCGAAGGAACGCTCCACGACATCTTCGAGCTGCAGGATCAAATCGCCGAAAGCGTCGTCGGAGCCATAGCACCGCAGCTGGAACGGGCGGAAATCGAGCGCGCCAAACGCAAACCGACGGAAAGCCTGGACGCATACGACTATTACCTGCGCGGAATGGCCAAACTGCACAACGGCACCCGCGAAGCCATCGAGCAAGCGCTGCCGTTGTTCTACAAGGCCATCGAGCTCGATCCGGAGTTTGCATCGGCCTATGGCATGGCAGCCTGGTGCCACTTCTGGCGCAAGTTGAATGGCTGGATGACCGATCGGACTCAAGAAATCGCCGAGGGCACACGACTTGCCCGTTTGGCGGTGGAGCTCGGACGGGATGATGCGGTGGCGCTGACGCGAGGCGGACATGCACTTGCCCATCTCGCCGGCGATGTCGATGGCGGCATTGCCCTGCTCGACCGGGCACGCCTGCTCAACCCCAACCTCGCCCCCGCCTGGTTCCTGGGCGGCATCCTGCGCGCACTGCGCGGTGAAACAGACGCCGCCATCGAGCACTTGACCCATGCCGTTCGCTTGAGTCCGCTGGATCCGGAAATGTTCAGGATGCAAGTCGGGATGGCGCTCGCGCACTTCGTCGCCGGGCGCTTCGATGCCGCTTCTGACTGGGCGGAAAAGGCGCTGAGGAACCTGCCCTGCCTCCTGGCATCGGTTGCCCTGATCGCGGCCAGTCATGCACTCAGCGGACGCATGGACAAAGCGAAGCAGGCGATGCAGCGTTTGCACGAACTGGATCCGTCCTTGCGTGTTTCTAACCTGAAAGACTGGCTGCCAATCCAGCGTCCTGAGGATTTTGCGCGGTTCGCTGATGGGTTGCGGCTGGCTGGGTTGCCTGAGTGACTGCGGCCCGGTGAACTGCGAATGGCTTGCTAAAACCAACGCGGGAATTCCCTACCGTAGATACAGTCTTGAACCTCACCGAGCAAGCGCAAGTTTCGGGACAAATGGTCGGCCAGATTTGGACATTCAGAAACCGCGCACCAGGTAGGCTCCTGAGGGAACTCGATATCGCAGCTTCTTGCATTTGCCGGGTGCAGGCTGATGCCCCGGCGGACGATCAGGAAACCAGATTCGGCATTTGCCCGGAGGTGGCATATGGCCGCGGGGAATCTCAACCTCAGCGTATGCCCGCTCTGGCTCGACATTAGCCATTTGCAATTTTCCTTCGGGCCCGGCTCTGCCAGCCGTCGGTGCATCCGAAACCCGATCTGTCTCTGCGCTAGCGAAGTTGCCAGCGTCGCGCCCAGTGTCCGGAGTGGATTGCTCAACAGCCGCCATTTCCACTTCGCGGCGCCTTTGGGTCTCCTCTTCCAGCCCCTTCTGTACCGCGACCAGATCCTCTTTGGCATTGGGTGGGGTCCCCGAAGACTGGGCCTGCTGCGCCGCCTGGATCAATTGGAAGTTGCGGTTGCGTAACTCGACGTTGCGACCAACCCGCATGTTCGAGCGCACCGCCAAGGTTTCAGCCTGCTGGTACTCCCCCTGCTGAAGACGCAACACACCGAGGTAATGCAGAGTCGCGGGATTGTTCGGCTGGATATGCAGGGCACGCTCCAGCGTGGCGGCGGCCTGGTCCAATTGGCCATTTTCATACTGCCGCGAGGCTGTTTCGATCAGGGCGGTTGATGCGCTGTTGCTTTGCGCGGGCGCTCTTCGCTCGGCAGCGACAGAACAAAACGACGCGACGGTGCAGAACACCAGGATGAGGCCGGGCAGAAAACTCTTGGTTGGCATCAGGGGGCGGACTCGACTGAACTCGCAGGCACTGCCGTAAAACAGACCACAGCGCTGCTCGGCATTCCCGATATAGGGCCGCTATTGACCTGGCCAATACCCTGAAGTTCCTGCTGCAACAGCCGTCGCAACCAGTATCATTTTTTAACCACCCCAACATCTAAGCATGATCTGTTACTGCACTTCACGCAGGGCAAAAAGCGGCCAAAAGTGGACATCGAGATAGCAAACCTCGAAGAGGAATGCCGTTCGCTATTTAAGCAGCGGCCCCCTAGAACTTTTCCTTATTTATCGGTCTATTTGGATAGGCACATCCGCTCGTTAAGCGCGAACCCGCAGGCTTCCGCAGTCAGATGGCCACACGCCCAGTTATCAATCAGAGGTTGCCTTCGCTCATGAAATTCCATGACCCACGGATGGTGCTCTTCGGCCTGTTCGCATTCGCGGCAGTGGGCTCGGCATCAGCAACGCAGATGAAGACCTCAACCCCTATTATCGCAACTGAAGTCGCAGTAGTTCAGGTTCCGGTCCAGTCTGCCGGCAACCCTTGGCCGACCTTGGCCAGTATGGCCGATAAGCAGCCAGGGCCGTTGCTTGCCCATGATGACCGATACTGGCATGAACACCGTCGGCACGATCGTAGAGACCATTGGCGCCGAGACGACTGGCGTAGAGATAGCTGGCGTAGAGAGCAAGCCCGCCGAGAAGCAGAACGCCATCGTGATTGGGAACGCCGTCAAGATCGGGCCATGCGGCACCGCTACGAAGACGATCACCGCTACTATCGTCGCTAGTGCGACGCCACGGGATCAAATCCGCCGGCAACACGGGCGATGCTCCGCCAAACTGCGGAAAAGGGGACTGATTTATTTCGAAGGAAATATATCAGTCCCCTTTTTGCACCAAGGATTTTGCGCGGTTTGCTGATGGGTTGCGGCTGGCTGGGTTGCCGGAGTGACTCTGGTTCGGTGAGCTGCGAATGGCTGACCGTAGGAGCTGCCGAAGGCTGTGATCTTTTGATCTTCCGATCTGAAAAACAAAAAAGCCCCGTCCCACCTGAATGGGACAGAGCTTGTTACTACACATCACGCTGAACCAACACCCTCACCTACTCCTGCGGATCAACCTGATCCAACACCCGATTCACCCGTGTTCCGCTGCCAACATTGACCTGAACTGAGAAATAATCTCTGAAGATAGCCCGGCAGCTTCGAACACTGCGCAGGTGAAGCTAACGGGCGCAGGGCCTGGAGCAGTTATGATGCGGTCTGCAATCACAGCGACTGGACTGTTTCGATAAAGCGTGCGCCCTGCATAACCTACGACATTCTTTTGTAAGAAGTCAGCGCTGTTCGAGGTATGAGGAACCGTGTCGAGAAGCCCGGCCCTCGCAAGTGCCAGCGTTCCCCCACAGATACCGGCAATTGTCGCTCCACTTGAACGACTAGCATGAAGAAAGTCTCGAATGTCCGGTGCATCTGCATGCTCCCAGATCATTCCACCGATGACGACAACAACGTCCGGCTTCCAGTCCAGGCATTGTTGCAAGTTGCTATCGACTGTTACAGCCAATCCACCCTGCGAGCGGAACTGCCCCGTAGCAGAGGCGAAAAACCTAACATCGATCCCGTAAAACGGGGACGCGGTCCCTGCAATGAAAGCGTATTCCCAGTCCGCAAAACCGGGTGTCAGTATCAAGCCCACGCGTGCCATCAGTCAGAATCCTCCATGGAAACAACCAACATAAAGCGATAACAAATAGATCTCAATGGCTGCTTCGGGTCGTTTTCTGCCTGTCGCGACGCCCGCAAATTTTGAGAAAGGACAGCTAACCCCTGGTCGATGAGAATAACGAGACATTCGTTATTAGTTTGTTGCGCTCGCGTGAACATTTTTACCTGCTTCTGCAGCAGAAATTGGTAGGGAGTCTAAAATTGAAATGCCATAGATCGGTTCCATCTCATATCTGCGTAATGATGCGAGGGACCGTTGGCATGTAGGTGGCTTTGGAGCCAACACCGGACCGGTGTTGGCTAAATGGATTTGAACTTGGAGGGAACCATGAGCAATCTCATCGCCAGCGGCGAGCCACCTGAAGCCGTTCGCGTCATGGTCAAGGTTTACGCCTACTTGCTGCTCGTCGGATTTGCGTTTATTCCGGCCTTTTTGATTGGCTACTTATACATCTTTCAAGACCCCTCCCTTATATTCGAGAACCACCTGTTCCATATCATTGCGATCACGGCAGCCACCTTGGAAGGATTGTTTGTGACGTACGTAACGTGGCGCTGCTATCAGTCATCGGGAGACCCGCTGCTGCGCTGGATGACGCTTGGCTTTCTCGGTTTTGTGCTGATTTACGCGTTGCATGGTGCGTTCACCGGGCTCGCACACCACAATATCTGGCTCTTCCTGCTTTATGGTCCGGCCTCTCGACTGGTCATGGCGACTTTGCTGTTAGTCGGAATGCTGTCGTACCACCGCCCACCTGATGCTGCGGACCAACGAATGAAGTCCCGCCCGTGGCTGACCTGGATAGGACTGTTCCTGCTGGTTGACGTGGCAGTGGCGTACGTCGCAAATTCGCCGATCGCCGGCAACCTCGCGGTGCGCCTCTCGATGGAAGGTGGTGCCCTCGTTCTTTCCACATTGACCGTGGCAATGCTCCTGCTGCGCCGTATCCGTTCGCCGCTGATGATGATTTTTGTCATCTCCGTCACCGCGTTCGCGCTGTCATCTCTTGCCTTCATCCTTGCACGTCCGTGGAACCACATGTGGTGGCTCGCTCATGCGATCTTCGCCGGTGGATTCTTCATGTTGAGCTATGGGGTAGTGCAAGCGTTCCTCACCACGCGGTCGTTCTCGAAGATTTACAGCCAAGAGGAGTTGATGGTGCGTCTTGCCGAAGCGATGGCGTATACCGAGAGCGCCCTCCAGGAGCTCCAGCGCACCAATCAAGAACTCGGGCACCTTGCGGCGACCGATCCACTGACTGGCGCTGATAATCGGCGTCGGTTCATGGAGCGGGTCGAAGCCGAAATTGGCCGAACCAAGCGCGGCGGTGAGCCGTTCTCCGTGTTGGCACTCGATTTGGATAATTTCAAGTCCATCAACGATCGCTTCGGGCATCAGGTTGGCGATGACATCCTGAAGAGTTTCGTGGAGAAATGCCTCGATTCCATCCGGCCGTATGACGGCGTAGCCCGAGTGGGCGGAGAAGAATTCATGATACTGCTACCTCAGACTTCACTTGAAGGCGCGCACGTAATCGCTGAGCGTCTGCGAAGCACCGTTGCAAATAATTCTTTTCATGGTCTGCAGCGGTTAACCGTGGTCACAGTGAGCATCGGCGTATCGCAATTTGGCCGCGACGGCGACACCATCGAGGCAATTCTACGTGCAGCCGATCAACGCCTATATCACGCTAAACACGAAGGCCGTAACCGTGTGGTTACAACCATCAAAACCAGCCTCCAACCTCTGCCCTGACTATCATCTCGAAGTCTTTGAAAGCGTCGGCATTGCGTCATTGCATTGGGCGTTATGGGTTTCTGGTTCGTGGGCATAGGCAAGCGCCGCCGCTCAGTCTCAATGTCCCCATAGGGTTGTGGATTCAACCGGTCGATGCAACACAACCCTAAAAATGTCAGGTGCTTCCTCGTTTTTTTGAAAGCGCTCACACGTTTAACGAGGCGTGTTTAAAGACACTCGGTGTTACGTCCCGAAGGCTACAAGACCTTGCGCCGTTACCTACGGTTAAGACAGAATCCGCCGGCTTGTGCGCCTTGCCCCAGGTCTCTATCGTTTCCCTGCCACTGCTCATCAGTGGTCGGGTTTAGTAGCCCGTGGTATTTGAAGATTGTACGAGCGTCTGTCAGACAGGTATTTGCGTGCCTGCATTTGATGGTGGCTGTGCGTAGGGCGTCCCTGGGCGCGCCGGCTTTCTTCTTTTCCCCGGTCTACTAACCTGCGTACAGCCGCCACCCCTCGTATTAGTAGCGAGGAAGTGGCTGCATCACTCAGGAAATGAAGATTATGTTCAAGGTTACACCCAACCCACCGGGCGCTGATCCGGCATCCCCGTACGAATCCGACGATTCAAAAAAATTTCACGAAGCCGCCGAACGCGCCCTCAATTTCTACCTCAACCCGGCAGCGGTCATGAACAACACCCCACGCAAACCCAGCACCATGTACATGGTTGCGCCGGATGTCGGCCATGAAGCCTTGCTGGTTCAAACGTGTGAGAACCTGGCCTCGGCCAGTGTCATGGCCAGCGACATTGCTGCATTGATAGAGGGCACCCACCGCAATACCCTGCTGGCGCTTCAGCAAGTCGTCATGCTGGCTGAACTGGCGGTGAATCGAATGCTGGATAACTTCGTTCCACCTAAGTAATCACTCAGCCCTTTACCGAGAGGCTTGCCCCTCGGTAAAGGGCTTTGATAGTTGCAATGCGAAGGGCGCGCATCCAGCTTCACCCTCAAATCCCCCTTCAAAAACGCCCCAAACTGCCGCGCTGGGGCTGCTCCGCAGCCCAACGGGAGCAAGCTCCCTCGCCACAAAAGCATCTCCTTTTGGCGACTTTCGCGAATCATCTGCACTGAATCCCACCCACAAAAAAGCCCACTGACCGTCACCGATCCAGTGGGCTTTCTGATTACGCTTCTACTTACAAAGCCATATCCGTCGCAGCATTAGCCTTCGGCGCCTTGGCCGGAGCAGCCGGAGCAGCAGCCGGAGCCGCCACCTGACCAATCGCCGGCGGCGGAGTCAGCTCCAGCACCTTGGCGGTGTAAGCCCACTCTTGAGCCACTTTCTCAGGGCTGCTGTTCAGCTGAGTGCCATAGCTAGGTACGATCTGGTGCAGTTTTTCCTGCCAGGCTGGCGAGGCAACCTTGTCCTTGAACACTTTCTGCAGCACGGTCAGCATGATCGGTGCGGCAGTCGAAGCACCCGGCGATGCGCCCAGCAGACCGGCGATGGTGCCGTCTGCGGAAGCAACGATCTCGGTACCCAGTTTCAGCACGCCACCGGCAGCTTCATCGCGCTTGATGATTTGCACGCGTTGGCCGGCTTGCCACAGGCGCCAGTCTTCGGCTTTGGCGTTCGGGAAGTATTCTTTCAGGGCGTTGAGGCGGTCTTCGTCAGACAGCATCAGTTGGCCTGCAAGGTACTCGACCAGCGGGTATTCCTTGATGCCGACCTTGGTCATTGGCCACACGTTGTGCGTGGTCGTGGTGGTCAGCAGGTCCAGGTACGAGCCTTCTTTCAGGAACTTGGTGCTGAAGGTCGCGAATGGGCCAAACAGGATGACGCGCTTGCCGTCCAGAACACGGGTGTCCAGGTGCGGAACCGACATTGGCGGTGCGCCAACGGAGGCTTTGCCGTAGGCCTTGGCCAGGTGTTGTTCGGCGATGGTCGGGTTTTCGGTCACGAGGAACGAGCCGCCAACCGGGAAGCCTGCGTATTCCTGGGCTTCAGGAATGCCGGACTTCTGCAGCAGGTGCAGTGCACCGCCGCCCGCGCCGATGAAGACGAACTTGGCGTCGGTTTCGGTTTTGGTGCCGTCTTTCAGGTTTTTGTAGCTGACGCGCCAGCTGCCATCTGCGTTCTTGGTGATGTCTTGCACTTCGCTAGACAGTTTCAAGTCGAACTTCGGCGTGGTTTGCAGGTGCGCGACGAACTGGCGGGTGATCTCGCCAAAGTTCATGTCGGTGCCGAGCGGGCTCCAGGTGGCCGCGACTTTCTGGTTCGGGTCACGCCCTTCCATCATCAGCGGTACCCACTTCTTGATGACAGCCGGGTCTTCGGAGTACTGCATGCCGGCGAACAGCGGGCTCGCTTGCAGGGCTTCGTAGCGCTTCTTCAGGAACTTGATGTTGTCATCGCCCCACACAAAGCTCATGTGCGGAGTGGAGTTGATGAACGAACGCGGGTTCTTCAGCACGCCTTGCTGAACTTGCCAGGCCCAGAACTGACGGGAGATCTGGAAGGCTTCGTTGATTTCAACGGCTTTCGCGATCTGGACGTTGCCCTTGTCGTCTTCCGGGGTGTAGTTCAACTCGGCCAGGGCGGAGTGACCGGTACCGGCGTTGTTCCAGCCGTTGGAGCTTTCCTGGGCGACGCCGTCGAGGCGCTCGACCATTTCCATCGACAGACCAGGTTCCAGCTCATTAAGCCAGACACCCAGCGTTGCACTCATGATGCCGCCGCCAATGAGCAGCACATCGACTTTCTTTGCCTCTTCCGCGTGAACGGACGTGATCCCCATCGACAAAGCCAGCCCCAGCAGGGCCGTGTTCAGTTTCTTAAACATCTGTAGCACCTATGATAAACGCCATCCGCCCCCAATCCTCAACATGAGCAACCCAAGAGTACGGGTACGCAGGCAGCGTGCCGTGGGTTCCTGCACTTACAAGGATTTGAAGGTGGGCACACAAGGCCGACGTGACTCCATCGACCTCAGTTATATGTCCCTCGTGCACTGACTTTTTATCATTATTGGCTCAGTTACTTGAGCGACATTGATTCTGTCGGACGTCTGTGGACGTACGAACCGAATAAGTCAAACCAAGTTAATGCGACAGAATATCACGCCTCGGCCAGCCTGCGAGCCCGAAAGGACTCATCAGTCTAGTCGGGACGGGGTCCGTGATCGGCGTCTTTGCTCAAACGATCCAGCACAAACGCCTTGGCGTTGCGCGTCATCTGGTCGAGATGCCGGTCGCGCTGCTTCTCTGCATCGATCATCGCCCGCTTGCCGTGTTTCTGCAGCAGATACGTATGTATCTGCCGCACCTCCAAAGAACTGTAGATAAATGTGACATCCAGTAAGCCCATCAAGCCTTCGGTGCCGTGATCACGGGTGTTCATCAGCACCTGAGTGCCGCGCACGCCCAGCACCTGGAAGCCCATTGACTCGAACCAGGGCACCTTGGCAACGGTGCAGGTCAGTTCGGCATGCGGGTAGCGGCCGAGCATGTCTTGCAGCATCACCCGGGCGACGCCCCGCCGCCGATGGCTGGCCTGCACCGCCATATATGCCACGCCGCACGCTTCGGGATCGTCCTTGACTGGCAGGTACAGCAGAAAGCCGACGACTGTCTCGGGGTCTTCGTCATCCGTTGCGACGATCAGTTCGACAGCAATGCCTTTGGTGCCGCTGAGCGCTTCGAGGTAGAGATGAACCTCGTAGCCCACCGTGTATTGATAGACGTTGTACAACGGGTTGCTCGGCGCGATGCCCACCATGCTGATGTCGGTTAAATTGTCGACGACCATCTGCAGGATCTGGCTGTTGATGGGCTCTGGGCATGGCGTGGCAAAGTGGGTGAGCTGGGGCATTGCGTTGTTGACTCCGGGTTAAGGCTTACTGAGCATCAGCCCCGCTATTGTCACAGATCGAGCCCCCTACAGGAAAATCAACGCTCGGGCGCGACGATGCGAAAGCGGATGCTGATGTCGTTGGACACAACCTTGTCGGCCCACTCCCCTTCCCCGATGTTGAAGTCCCTGCGTTTCACAATGATGTCGCCATCGAAGATCCCGATGGCCTTCTCCGGTTTCAACAACACCTTCACCTGTAACTCGCGCGTCATACCCCTGAGCGTGAGATTGCCGGTGATCAGGTAGCGGTGGTCGCCCAGCGCTTTCACCCCGGTCGATTCAAAGGTCGCCACCGGATAGTCCGCCGTGTTGAACCAGGCAGGCTTTTGCAGTTCGCTGTTGGCATCGCTGCCCCCGGCGTCGATGCTGGCAAGGTCGATGGTCAGCTTGGCGTGGGCCGCAGTGGGGTTCGCCGTGTCGAAATCAAGCGTGGCGTCGAACTTGCCGAAGGTGCCGTATGCCCTGGAGCCGAACTGGTTATAGGTGAACGAGATTTTGCTGGCGGTGGTGTTGACCTGGGTGTATTCGACGGCGTGGGCGCAGGGCAAGGTGCCGACCAGGAGGATGGCGAGCAATGCGGCGAAACGCGGGAATCGAGGGGTCATGGGATTCTCCGGTTGAAGCGCCCGTCAGGAATTGAAGTACCGCAGCCGTGTGGCTGCGATAGCTGGACTTAAGCAAATAATCGTTGGTTATTCCAGTGCAGCCGTACCGCGCGCCTTTACCCACAGCGCCATTACTGGATAATGGCACCCCGCCACAATCAGGCCCGGACCTTGATTCCCCAAGGTTTCTATAGCTACAGCCTGACAGTCGCCTTCAAGGATGGACGATCGGCTACGGAACAAGGAGTCAGCACTGTGATGTCCCCGCAAGATTCAGCAATACCGCTTACCCGCACTCAAAAATTCACTTCATTGATCACCCGCGGCATGGCAGGCCTCAGTGTCGTGCTGGGCGTCATGTGGGCGTTGATCACTTACGCCGTGCCGGACCCCAGCGTGTTCGGTTTCAGCTTCATCAGCTGGAAAAACGTGGTGTTGCTGGTGAGCACATTTCTGTTTCTGGGAGCCGTTTCAATCGGCTGGCAGATTCGTAACCTCACGCCGATGCTCCGCGGCGCATTGCAGTTCTTCATGGTTGCCGGTTTGTCTTTTGGTTTCTTCATCCTGGGCACCGAATATGCCAAGCCCTCTTTCGAATTCGCCAAACTGCAAGCCAAGATCGTCGAAAACGAAGGCAACAACCTGCTCGGCAAGCGCATGGAAGTGCTGGATAACGTTCGCATCGAATTGGAGGGCTGCGAAAATATCGGCCGATTGCCCACCTGCACTTTTGAACTGACCAACCTGAACGTAGACCGCAGCTTTCGCTTCGATGACGGCACCCGGCTGTTTGACGAGTCCGGCGGTCCGCTCGAGTTCGAGTCGATCCGGGTGGGCCAGGTCGAGGACAGCGCCCGACTACGCTTTCAGCTGATTCGCAACGTACCTACCCGAGTGACGCTGATCTTCCAGCAGAGCAACAGCAAGCTGAGCAAAACGCCGGCGATCAAACTGGCGTTTCGGGATGGGAATGATGAGACGCTTACCGTCAAATTCAGTGAGATTGTGATGCGCTAGGAGCTGGAATAAGGGCTCTTTACCGGTTCCAGGAAAGTCCTCGGCGTTGAGGACTTTCCTGGTTTTTTCAAACGGTAGCGTCACCAACCCGAGGAATCAGACGCTCGAATGGGTATGGTAAATCTTGCTGACGATGGTCCACTTGCCTTCTACCTTCAGCAGGTTGAAGAAGTCGGTGAAGCGGAACCCCGAGACGTTGTCAGTATCGACCCGCGCACTGGCCGCCGTGCCGACGATGTCGATGCGCACGATGGCGGCTTTGGCTTCCGGGGATGGGCGGAACGCGTTGTCGATGACGTCGTAGAGATTCTGGATCGCGCCGCCGACGAGCTTGTCGCCATCGACGCCAAACATCGTGGCCTGCTCGTTGAAGGCGGGCTTCATCAGTGCGCTGTCGGCCTTGGCGCCACCTTCGTTGTACTGGTTAAGCACATCGACAATCGCGTTGTATTCCTGAACGTAAGTAAGACTGCTCATTGCATGACTCCTGATAAGTAACTGACACGGGTTATTGCACGGAACCTGTGGGAGCGGGCTTGCTCGCGAAAGCGGACTGACAGTCGACATAGATGTTGAATGTTATGACGCCTTCGCGAGCAAGCCCGCTCCCACAGGGAATTGCGTTTTACTGGAGGATGGTGATCAGGTTTTCTGCACCACTCGGGCAACCCCTGAAGGCTCAATGCTGACCTTTTCCCACTTGGCGATGACCAAGGGCGCAATCGCATTGCCCAGCACGTTCAGGGTGGTGGTACCGCTGTCGATAATCCGGAAGATACCGGCAATCAGCGCGACCCCTTCCAGTGGAAGACCGGCCGATGCCAAGGTGGCGGACAGGATGATGATGGCGAAGCCGGGAACCCCGGCAGCCCCTTTGGACGTCAGCACCATCGTCACCACCAGCAAGATCTGCTGGGACAGCGACAGGTCGATCCCATAGAGTTGCGCGACAAAAATCGTCGCCACGCCGAGGAAGATCGACGCGCCATCCAGGTTGAATGCGTAACCCACCGGCACCACAAAACTGACGATACGGCGCGGCACGCCATAGTGTTCCAGCTTGCTCATCAGCTGCGGCATGACCGACGCCGATGCGGCGCTGGAGAACGCCAGAATCAGTTCATTACGGAAATACTTGATCAGTTTGAAAATATTCTCGCCAATCAGGTAGCAAATACCGCCCAGCACCACCAGCGCAAAGACAATCAGAGCCAGGTAAACCACACCGATCAACTTGAGCAAAGGCAAGAGCGAGGCAAAACCGAAGGTCGCAACGGTGGCGCCGATCATGCCGAATACACCGATCGGCGCATAAGCCATGACAATACTGACGACCTTGAACATGGCATCAGAGATGCCTTGAACCACCGCCACCACCGGTGCGCTTTTTTCTCTGGGGAGTGAGTTCAATGCCAGGCCAAACAGCACGGCGAAGAACAGCACCGAGAGCAACTTCGCTTCCGACATCGCGACAAAAACGTTATCGGGAACGATGTTCTGCAGGATGACGAGAGCGCCCTTCGAAGGCTCCATGTTGACCGAAGCGGTACTGTGGGAAATGCCCGAAATATCAGTGCCCGTGCCGGGCTCGAAAATATTGGCGAAACACAGCCCTATCACTATGGCCAGACCGGTAATCGCGAAGAAATACCCCAGCGACTTGATGCCCATGCGCCCAAAAGACTTGTTATCACCGCCGCCGGCAATACCCAGGATCATGCAACAGAAGACAATGGGAACAACGACCATCTTCATCATCTTGATAAAGATATCGCCAAGGGGTTTGAGGATTTCAGAACTGATCCAGCCTTGATATTGCGGGTGTGTATTGAAGTACCAACCGACGAGCACGCCAAGCAACAGCCCGGCAACTATTTGCCAAACCAAAGGGATACGTTTCATGTCTAGCCTTCTTGTTGGAATGAAAGGACTGCGTTAGTAGCAGTTGCTAGAGTCATGAGCTTCCAGCTCATTTGAATTCGAATGGCACAACAAGGTTGTGCCACTGCTTTTATTACTTGGCGAAGAGCTGGCTCATATCCTTGAACGCCTTGAACTCAAGTGCGTTACCACACGGATCGAACAGGAACATCGTGGCTTGTTCGCCGACCTGCCCCTTGAATCGAATGTAAGGCTCAATCACAAACTCGGTGCCAAAGGACTTCAGTCGCTCGGCCAGGGCTTCCCACTGCAGCCACTCCAGGATGATGCCGAAGTGCGGAACGGGGACGTCGTGCCCGTCTACCGGATTGCTATGCACGCTCTCCTGAGAAGCAGTTTTTGGGTGCTCATGGATAACCAGTTGGTGACCGTAGAAATCAAAGTCGACCCACTGCGTGCTGGAGCGTCCCTCTTGCAGCCCGAACACTTCACCGTAAAAGGTGCGTGCCGCCGCGAGGTCATAAACAGGGATCGCCAGGTGAAAAGGAGAAAGGCTCATCGGAACTCCAATCAAGGTGTTTTATCGGTTTTGTTTTTGATTACGGAGCCAATCGTAGAGCCGCAGACCAAGCAAAAAAATCAATATATATTTCTTAGAAACACAATTAATATTTGTGAATGATCAAAGAACTGAAAACACTTATCGCCGTCGCGCGGGAAGGCACCTTTGCCGCTGCCGGCAACAGGATCGGGCTGACCCAGGCCGCTGTGAGCGCTCAGATGCAGCGTCTGGAGGCCGAGCTGGGTTTCCAGATTTTCGACCGCAAGGGCCGCTCGGCTCACTTGAACAGGATGGGGCATCAGATACTTCTGCAGGCGCAGGAGCTACTTCGCCTTTATGACAATCTGGGGTCCACCACGGTTGGGCTGCCGGCCAGCGTGCTGGTGAACATCGGCGCCATCGCTTCCGTGCAGCGCTCGTACTTACCGGATGCGCTCGCCAAATTTCACCAACAATGTCCGCAATGCCGAACCCGTGTGATCCCGGGTCTGTCGATGGAGTTGGTCAACCTGGTGGATGCCGGCGAGATCGACATGGCGGTGATCATTCGCCCGCCCTTCTCGCTGCAAAGCGATCTGCGCTGGACGACTCTGGCACTTGAGCCCTACCGGCTGATCGTTCCGCGCGATGTGCCCGGAGAAGACTGGTCGGCACTGCTTTCCAGCCAACCCTTCATTCGCTATGACCGATCATCGTTCGGCGGCAGGCAGGTCGATCGTTTCTTGCGGCAGATGCATTTCACCTTGCGTGAAGTGTGCGAGCTGGATGAATTGGAGGCCATTATCAAGCTGGTCGAAAATGGCGTCGGTGTAGCGCTGGTGCCGCAGACGGCGACCCATCAGGACTGGCCCGCCGGGGTGCGCGCGCTGGATCTGGGGCAACACACCTTCCATCGCGATATCGGCCTCGTCCATCGGGCACGGCAAAGTTTTACCGAGCCGGTACGGGTACTGGCCCAACTGATCGTTGAGCAGGTTCAGAGCGATTACGAATAAGCCCCAATCATCCACTTCACTTTTTCCAGCGCCTCCCTCAATGCGCCCATCTCCACCGAGCCCAGCGCCAGGCGAAACGCGTGCGGAACGTTGGCCGAAGTGGCAAACGGTTCGGCAGTTGAAACCGACACGTTTTCCCGCATTAACGCCATGGCGATCTGGTCGGCCCTTGCGTCTTCCGACAACGGCAGCCAAAGAAAATACGACGATGGATGGCGAATGCAGCGCAGTCCCGCCAGTACCTCGCCGGCCACGGCTTGTCTCGCTTGCGCGTCTTGGCGCTTCTCAGCTTCCAGTTGCAGGACGGTGCCGTCGTCGAGCCATGCAGTGGCGATAGCCGTCATCACGCCCGGGGTATTCCAGGTGGTCGCTTTGATCGTGCGCTCCAGCGCGGGAACGTGCTGGAGGGGGGCGACGACGAAGCCGACGCGCAACCCGGTGGCCACACTTTTGGAGAGCCCTGACACGTAGACCGTCCTCTCGGGGGCGAGTACCGCCAGCGGCGCGGGGGGATTTTCCGCCAGGAAGGCGTAAGCGGCGTCCTCGATGATCAACAGCCCATGACGGCGCGCAATCGTCACCAAAGAGTCTCGTTGATCGGCACTCATCACCCACCCCAGTGGATTGTGCAGGGTCGGCATTGTGTACACGGCCCGCACGCGCCGATGCTGGCAAAGGCTTTCCAGCGCTTCCAGATCCGGGCCGTGATCGAGCACCGGAATGGGCACGATTTCAAGGTGCAGTGAGTCTGCCAGGGCCTTGAAGCCCGAATAGGTCAAGGCGTCCGCCGCAATCACGTCACCGGGTTGCAACAGCGCCATCATCGTCACGGCCAACCCCTGCTGGGCACCGGTGACGATCAGCACCTGCTCCGCCTCGACCGTCAGGCCTCGGACTCGCAGATGGCGTGCCACAGAGGCGCGCTCATGCAGGCGCCCCGCGTGTGGCTGGTAGCGCAGCAGCGATTCCAGATCGCCGGCCGATGCGAGCTGGCGCAGGGCATTTCGTAGCAGTTCTGCCTGCCCGGGAAGCGCTGGATAGTTGAAGTTCAGGTCCGTCATGCCAGCGGCAACGCTATGCTGGTCGATGCTCTGGCCGGGCGACCACGAGGTTTCCCTGACAAAGGTGCCCCGCCCCATCTCCCCGCTGACCAGACCCATGACTTCCAGCTCCGCATAGACCCGAGAGGCCGTCACTAGGGCCAGGCCTTCCGTTGCCGCCAACTGGCGGTGGGTCGGCAAGCGCGTACCTGGCAACAGTCGTCCTGAGCGGATATCCGCCGCAAACGCATCCACCAGTGATTTGTAGCGAGAGCGAGGCATGCGCAAGTGTATCCATGACAATATTTTGATTGTATTGAGTTTCGTCCATACGATGCCTCCCATGCAACCTGCATAAAGGGAGTCCTCAATGGAACGCACTTCGAACCTGCAAACCCACACCACGGAAAAGACCGCGAGCGGCTGGCTCAACGGGTTCATTGGCGTGCTCATTTTCAGCGGCTCGCTGCCCGCGACACGGGTGGCCGTTCTGGAATTTGACCCGGTCTTTTTGACCGTTGCCCGGGCAAGTATCGCTGCCATTTTGGCGCTGTGCATGTTGCTGCTTTTCAACGAAAAACGGCCGGCCAAGAGTCAGCTTCTCTCCCTGGCAATCGTGGCGCTGGGCGTTGTGTTCGGCTTTCCGCTGCTGACTGCGCTGGCGCTGCAATATGTGACGTCTGCGCATTCCATCGTCTTCGTTGGCCTGTTGCCATTGGCCACGGCAGCGTTCGGGGTCTGGCGCGGTGGCGAGCGTCCCCGGCCGGTTTTCTGGTTCTTCTCGGTGTTGGGAAGCCTGCTGGTGGTGGGTTTTGCCGTCTCCCAGGGCCTGACCGCGTCTCCTGCGGGGGACATCCTGATGTTGTTGGCCATCCTCGCCTGCGGATTGGGCTATGCAGAAGGTGCGAAGCTTTCAAGAACACTGGGCGGCTGGCAGGTGATTTCCTGGGCCTTGGTGCTATCGCTGCCGGTCATGATCCCGCTGACCTGGTTCCTGGCCCCGCCTTCGCTCTCGGGAATCACCCCGACCGCATGGTTCAGCCTGGCTTACGTCTCGCTGTTCAGCATGTTTCTCGGCTTCGTGTTCTGGTACCGCGGACTCGCCCAGGGCGGAATTGCCGCCGTCGGTCAGCTTCAATTGCTACAGCCATTTTTTGGTCTGGCGCTGGCGGCCACGCTGCTGCACGAGCAAGTCAGCCTTGGCATGTTGGGTGTGACCGTTGCGGTGATTCTTTGCGTGGTCGGCGCACGAAAATTCTCGAAATAGACGGTTCAGAAACCGACTGTTGGTCGGCCTCTGAGCCACAGGAATACTAACCTTTTAAGGTAAGGCCTGAATCTGTTGTGGTGGACCGGCCTCCGAGATGTTCCCGGCCCACCGCCGTACTGGAAAGGAGGAATGAAAAATGGCCAATTTCGAGAAAAAAATGCCGGTGCATACCGACGACGAAAAAACCGATCAGCAACAGATGGCAACGGACCCTTGGCGGCCCCTGGAAAAACTGCGCCAGCAGGTCGATCACCTGTTCGAAGACTTCAATCGTGGCTCGGCGCTGACGCCTTTCCGGCGTGGGCTGTTTGATGTCGAACCCTTCTGGAGTCGGGAATTTATCGGCCGCAGCCTGCCTGCGGTGGACATTACCGAGAAGGATGAAAGCTTCGAAATCACTGCCGAACTGCCAGGCATGGATCAGGAAAATATCGACATCAAATTGTCCAACGGCAATCTGATCATCAAGGGTGAAAAGAAAGAGGACAAGGAAGAAAAAAGAAAGGGCTATCACCTGTCAGAGCGGCACTATGGCTCCTTCCAGCGGGCGTTCAGCCTGCCCAAAGGCGTCGATGCCGACAAGATCGAAGCGAATTTCAGCAAAGGCGTGCTGAGTATCTCGCTGCCGAAGAAGCCCGAAGCCATGAACGCGGACAAAAAGGTGCAAATCAAATCAAGCTGAATCGCCCTTAGCGCGACAGAAAGCCCCTTACCGGGAAACCGGCAAGGGGCTTTTTTTGTGGTCGTAAAGGAGCCAGACAGAACCTGTCAGTCGCCCCGGGGCAATGGCTTGACGATCGTCAGACTGGAGGGCGACCGGTTCAACACACTTTCAGCCGTACTGCCGATGAACCTGTCGATCCCGCGATGGTAGGTTGTCCCCAGTACCACCATGTCGAAGGCATGTCGTTGTGCAAAATGTGCGATCACCTCAGGGGGGATGCCAGGCAGTAAATGTTGCTGTTGTTTCTCGATTCCGTAGCGCTCGGCAAGCACCTCAAAGGCCTCCAGCTGAGCATCGATGACCGCATCTCGCAAACTGCCATCGAGTGTCGCTGTCGGCACGTTCACCTCGGACTCCCCCAACTCCGACCAGCCGTCGACGTTGAGCAAGTGCAAGGTGGCGCCGCAGGATTCAGCCAGCGTCGAGGCGAGGTCGAGAATCCGATCATTAAGCCCTTGGGTCAGCGCCTCCAGATGGGACAGGTCGACGGTGGCGAGTATGCTCAATGGGTTTGGATTTGCGGCATCGGTGACCAAGTGCAAAGGAGCCGGACAGTTGCGCAGCAACTGCCAGTCCAGAGGTCGGTGAAAGGCACGATCGAGTGCCGACACGCGGTGTGTGTCCTTGATCACCAGGTCTGCATGGAAGTCATTCACGTACTCAAGCAGATGCGCCAGGCTCGGTTTGGCCCAGACCACTTCAGTGGTCACCTGCAACCCCTCGCATCGTTGAAACCGGGCTTGCTGTTCCAGCCAGTGACGATGCACCTGCAAGTAACCTTCCCGCGCCTGGGCCATCGCGTCGTGATCAAACAGGCCGGCCACCGCCAGTGCCTGAACATGATCGAAAGCGACAATGTGCAACATTGCACCGGTTGCACAGGCCAGCGCTCGCGCCCGATCGAAAGCCGGGGTGCGGTCCATTTCGGTCGGGGCAATCAATAGCAGACGTTGAATTTTCACCTCTACTCTCCTTGTAACATCCTGCCGGGTTTGATCGCCAGCACACTGCAAGGCGCACGATGCAAGAGCTGTTCGGCAGTGGTTCCCAATAGCTTGTTCAACCCTGTGTGCTGCACCGTTCCCATCACAATGACATCGGTGTGGTGGTCTTCCGCGAACTTGCAAATACTCGACAACGGTGCACCCTCGATGAAGTGGCGACATTCCGTTGGCACGCCATGGCGTTCAGCCAACGCCGCAAATGCCTCGTGTTGCGCCACTCCCAATGCCTCGTAAAGACCGGTGGCCAAAGGGAGTGCGCCCATCCCCATGTCCTGGGCATACACGGCCGTCCAGTCATACACATGCACCAATTCAATCCGGGCTTCACACAGTTCAGCCAGCTTCGTGGCGGCGTCAATAATCTGGTCATTGAACACCAGGTCCTGGTCTTCACTACGCAAGACATCGACGATGGCCAGCACGTTGCGCGGCCGGGGGTTCAGGGCGTTGGTCACCAGATGCACCGGCACCGGACAGTCGCGCAACAACTGCCAGTCCAGTGGCGTGAAAAACACCCGCTTCAATGCCGACTCTTCGTTGGCGTCCTTGATGATCAGGGCCAGCGACATCTCGTTGACGAAGTGCAGGATTTCCTCGTAAGGATGCTGCACCCACACCACCTCGCTGGTAGCGTCAACGCCGTGTTTGTTCATCAGCTCGGCTTGTTCGGCAAGCCATTGCCGATGGGTTTGCAAATAACCGTCCCGGGCCAGGGCGATTTGCTCGGGGGCAAACAGGCCGGCGACCGCCAGAGCCTGCAAATAATCGAATGCCACGATGTGCAACGGCAATTGCATCGCGCGGGCCAACATGGCGGCCCGGTCGAACGCTGGCGTACGGGTCATGGCTGGGGGAGCGATCAACAGTAAACGCTGTGTCTGCGACATAGGGCACCTCGGCGCACGGCCATCTCGATGCAGTGGGTAGAACCACAGAGTGAGCGCTTCAGATTCGGGGAATTTGATCTTTGTCAGCTATAGGGTCGACCGTTCTCCAGGATTGTCACTTTGCTGGAAGCAAACCCGGAGGCGGCTCTACAGCGCAACCCGCCACACGTCGGGGAGCATGCTGCATCACTCGCCAGGTTGATAAAGATCAATCCCATTCCCCCGCTCAGTGACAGGATAAAAAAATGGGGTGCCCATACGCATGGGTGCCATGGAGCACAGGTGTTTCTGCAATTTTTGACGGGAGTTTTGTCATGTCTGAGCAATTACGCTTCATGCTGGTCGTCTCGCCCCTCATGGAAAACAGCCCCGCGTTCGACCGGGCCGCCGCGTTGGCCAAGGCATCGGGCGCGGCCCTGCACATCGTCGCCTTCGATTACCTGGAAGGTTTGGCAACGGCCAGCCTGGTCAATGAACAAGTGCTGGAGCAGATGCGGCTCGGGTATGTCGAGCGCCATCGCCAATGGCTCGAAGAACAGGCCCGTCCCTTGCGTAAAATCGGTGTGCCCGTCACCACTGAGGTGGTTTGGGTTGAAAGACCGTTGCAGGAAATCCTCGTTCACCTCAAAGAACAGCCGATGGCAGTCCTGATCAAGGCTCTGGAGTACGAGTCGCTGCTGTCACGGATCATGTTCACGCCCCTGGATATTCATCTGCTGCGCGAATGCCCGGTGCCGCTGCATTTTGTCAGCCATGTGCAGCACGCTTTGCCACGCAAGATCGTCGCCGCAGTCGATCCCTTCCATAGCAATACTCAGTACGAGGATTTCAACGACAGGATTCTGCGCGAGGCGTCAAAACTGGCGAGTACCTGTAACGCCGAACTCGACGTTATCTATGCCCATGACCTGTCATCGATCAGCGCGGACGAGTTCGATTTCGACAACGCCTCGACGTTTTTCTCCCCAGGCAAAGCCAAGACACTGTTCGACGCACAGGCCGATGCCTTCCACGAACTGGCCGAGCGCAACGGTATTGCACCGGAGCAACAGCACATGATCATGGGCAACCCGGCCAAGGTCCTTACCCATTACGCCGATGCGTACAACGTCGACGTGATTGTCATGGGCCGGGTCGGCCATCGTGGCATGGGCCGATTGGTGGGTAGCACGGTGGAGCATCTGCTGTACAAAATGCCGTGCAGTGTATGGGTGGTTTCCCCTGAGGATCTGTAGAGGGACGTCGCGACAGCGCTCGGTCACTACTGCCGGGCGCTGAACCGCAGATCACCGATCACCAGCTGCTCGCCCGAGATACCCCAACCTTGCCGAAAAACCGGCCAAGGAATTTACGGTCAGCGTGATGGGCTTGAGGGCTGATCGACGGGGGTCAATTCAACACTGTCACGGTACTCCGGTACCGAAACCGACCAGCCCAGTTCCAGACTGATACGCCGGCGCAGTACATCCGAGGCATTCGGTTCCCCGTGCACCACATAGGTATGTTTCGGCGGCCGTTTGAACCCGCGCAACCACTGCATGATTTCATCCGCATCGGCATGCGCGGACAGGGTTTCCATTGGTACTACCTCAGCCCGGATCGGCACGTCTTTGCCGTGGATACGCACCGATGGAGCACCGGCGACGATCTGCGCACCGCGAGTACCGCCCGCCTGGAAGCCCGGCACCAGCAGCGTATTCAACGGGTTGGGGGCAAGTGCCTTGAGGTGATGAAGTACGCGCCCACCGGTGGCCATGCCGCTGGCGGCGATGATCACCGCCGGGGTGCGTTGCTGGTCCAGTTCGATAGACTCTCGGGTCGAGCGCACGAAATGCGCGACATGGCACATGCCTTCGCACTCCTGCGGGGACAGCCGGTGCTCGCTGCGAAAACGCTGGTACAGGCGCGTGACGTCGGTGGCCATGGGGCTGTTGAGGTAGATCGGCAGGTCCGGGATCGCCCGCTTCTGGACAAGTCTGTACAGGTAATACATCAGCAATTGCGCGCGTCCGACCGCAAACGATGGCACCAGCGTGATGCCGTGGCGCAAAGCGGTGCGGGTGATGACTTGCGCCAGTTGCTCCTCCGGGGATTCAACGGGGTGCAGTCGGTCACCGTAGGTCGACTCCACCAGCAGGTAATCGGTCTGCTCGATGATTTCCGGGGCGAACATCAATGGATCGTTCGGCCGCCCCAGATCCCCGGAACACACCAGCGTCATGCCATCGGCCACCACTTCCACCGTGGCGGCGCCCAATATATGTCCGGCGCAGCGCAACAGGATGCTCATCCCCGGCACAATCTCGACCCGGTGGTGCAACTCCACTGGCCGCAACAGTTTCAGCGCCCGCTCGGCGTCTTGCTCGGTATAAAGCGGCAGCGCCGGGGTGTGTTTGGAGAAGCCATGACGGTTGGCGAATTCGGCCTCCTCTTCCTGCAAGCGGCCACTGTCACGCAGCAGGATTTTCACCAGTTCACAGGTCGCGGGCGTGGCATACACCGGCCCGCGATAACCGTTGCGCACCAACACCGGTAGATAGCCACTGTGATCCAGATGGGCATGGGTCAGTACGATGGCATCGAGGTCGCGAACCGGTACCTGGAAAGGGTCCCAGTTGTGCAAACGCAGTTGCTTATAGCCTTGGAACAAACCGCAATCGATCAGCACATGGTGGTCGTGATGCTCCAGCAGGTACTTGCTGCCGGTCACCGTGCCCGCCGCACCGAGAAATGTCATTCGCATCGTCATTTCCTCAAACCAGGTAACGCCATACCCGACGGATAAACGCTTATCCATGGTTTTTCCCCTCAGTTCATCGCGGCAGGGAAGTGTCAGGCTGTGAAGAACAGTATCTGGGGTTATCGCCGTGGGGCTCTGATTTTTGTCAACTAATGACCGGCTAGTGATAGCCGGACGCACTCACAGCAGCCTTGTTGATTTAGCTCAATGTCTTGGTGTCGTTCAAGTGTAGAAAAACTGATCGGTTGGAGGTGCATGATGTTCGCGGTCACGTTTATCAATACGCTGGTGGTGGTCATCGCTGTGGTGATCCACTACGAATGCCTGTTACGCCTCAATGACTGGTTACCGAGGCTTAAACTCTGGAGCCGTTTCAGGATCGTCGTCGGGGTGTTCGGTGCGCTGCTGGCCCATGCAATAGAGGTCTGGTGCTTCGCGCTGGTCTATTACCTGATGGTGCGCTCCGGCGAATGGGGCAGCCTGATCGGCAACTTCGATGGTTCACTGATGGACTGCGTGTACTTTTCATTCACTACATACACAACAATCGGTTTCGGCGATATTTCACCCGTGGGCAACCTCAAGTACCTGACAGGTCTGGAGGCCCTGACCGGCCTGGTACTCATCACCTGGACGGCATCCTTTCTGTTTATCGAAATGCAGAAGTACTGGAAGCGCAAATAACCCGCCGCCCTTCCCTTGCATGGATCGACTGAAACCGGTTTTTCATTAGCGCCTGTCGAGATAACGGAACAGTTCCTCCTCCTGTTCAAAGTGCAGTTGCACAAGGGTATCCAGACGAATCAACTGGTGCTGAATCTCATCGGCGCAAGCCGTTGCAGGGTCGGCACTGAAGTCAGCGCTCATACGCGCCAGCAAATGGATAAGGCGAAAGATCTCTCGGTGGGCATGACTCAATGCCGACAAGGGATCCTCACCCTGCATGCTTCGCGTCAGCAGCGGGTACAGGTTTTTTTCATCTTCGCGTTCATGGCAGACCAGTGAGACTTGCAGCTTTTTCACCAGTTCGCCCAAGTCGGCCTGCGCCTGCTCAAGTGGGCGCAGGGCAAAGTCATTTGCCATCTGATGCAGGTCGCTGCGCACTGTGGAAAGCTGATCGTGTTCATCCTGCAGGCGATCGATATGCTCCCCGGCAAGCTGTTGGCGCAGACCTCGCGACGGCATCAATGCACGCAGGGCATTAATAATGATCACCACGTCGATGCCTTCCTGCGCAATGGCGCCGATAAGCGGCGGCAGGTAACCGAAGGCCGCCACAATCATGGCCAGCAAGGACATTCCCATGCCAACCAGCACGCCTTGGCGGGCGATGTGACGGGTCCGGCGGGCAATGTCCAGCGCCTCGACCAGACGATCCAGGCGATCCACCAGCAGCACAACCCCCGCAGCTTGCGCAGAGGCCGTGGCACCGCTGGCCCCCATCGCCACACCGACATTGGCCGCCGCCAGAGCGGGGGCATCGTTGATGCCATCGCCCACCATCAGTGTGCTGGCGCGCAGGCAACCTTCCTGGACCGCACGCACTTTATCCTCAGGGGTCAACCCGGCACGCAGCTCGTCAATACCGGCAGACAGCGCAATCATCTCGGCGGTTTCCAGGCGATCGCCCGTGAGCATGACGATTCTCTCGATGCCTCTGTTGCGCAGTCGACGCAGGGTTAGCGGGGTTTCCCGACGCAGGTTGTCCGAGAAAACCAGCAGACCGGCGAGCGCCCCATCCACTTCAATGAAACTGCCACTGCACGCCAGATAATCCATGTGGCGCAGCATGGTTGTGGCCCAGCCAGGCACAGGCGTTTCTTTATGAACAAATGACAATGTGCCGAAACGCACCCGCAGACCATCGACCCGCCCGCATAGGCCAGCGCCCGGGCTTTCCTCCACATCCTGCGGCACGCTGAGCGACAATCCACGCTGATAGGCCGCTGCGACAATGGCCTGGGAGATCGGGTGCGTCGAGGCCTGCGCCAGCGAAGCGGCCAGGCCAAGCAGGCGCTGCGGATCGACCGCTCCGTTGGTTTCAATCGACTGCAGACGGGCATGGCCGCTGGTCAGCGTGCCAGTCTTGTCGAGAAACACCTGCTTGACCCCGGCCAGCGCTTCCAGGGTCACGCCGTCCTTGATCAGGATCCCGCGCCGCGCCGCCCTGGAGATACCTGACATGATCGCGATCGGCACCGCCAGAATCAAAGGGCAAGGTGTGGCCACCACCAAAACCGCCAGCGCGCGCAAAGAATCTCCGCTTATGTACCAGGCGATCCCGGCAATCAGCAATGTCAGAGGCACGAAGAGCAATGCATAACGGTCGGCCAGACGCACGAAAGGCGCGCGCGAGCGTCGTGCGGTTTCGGCCAGGCGCACCACTCCGGCATAGGTGCTTTGCGCTGCCGTTCGGGTGGCAGTCAGGAGAATGGGCGCACCGACATTGGTCACGCCGCTGGGCAGTGGTTCCCCTGCCCGGCGGGTGACCGGCAATGACTCACCACTAAGCGCCGACTCGTCCAGAACGGCGGTAGGACTGAGTAGACGGCCATCGACCGGTATCACCTCGCCCAAGCGTACAAGCAGTGTCTGCTGCGGCTGGATCTGCTCAACCGGTATCTGCTGTAAATCGCCACTTTCTTGCAGCCAGGCAAAGCGTGGCGCCCGGTCGACCAGCGCACGCAGCTCGCGTTCGGCGCGTTGCTTGGTAAAAAATTCCAGGATGCGTCCGGACGCCAGCATCAAGGCGATCACCGCTGCCACCAGCGTCTGTTCAAAAAACAACGCCGCGGCAATCGACAGCAATGCAATCAGGTCTACACCGGCCTCGCGCCGGGCCAGGCGCCTGGCAATCTCGACGAGCAATACCAGGGCCATCACCAGACTGCCTGCGGCCCAGCAAATCGACGCCCAGTCAGACTTCCCGACGACCTGCGCAATCCCCCCCACCAACAGGGTCAGGGTGGTGAGGAGCAATAGAGCCGGGTCCAGCCACTTACCGAGCATCGATGTGAGTTCCTCCAAAAAGCGCTTGCGATGCAACGCTGCAAGCATGCGACATGAATGGATAGAGCTTAGGACTCGAATGCCCGGCATGTTCGCCATGCGTCATCAATTGGGGCCGTGTTTATCGTTAGCGCAACGGCTGCGGCCAGCCCTCACTGCTGTCTGCGCTCTTTCTGATCTAAATCAAACAGGCTTTGGCCGTTCACGTAGACATTAAGAGTCAGCGTTCACACCGCCGTATCTTCTATTCACTAAGAGGAGAAATGAAATGACCGACTCTGCGAAAAAAGTATCCGTGAAAACCGAAGAAAAAACCGGCCTGCGCCCATCGACACCCGATCTGTACCTGAAGCCATGAAAGCGGATAAAGTCGCGCCGATCAAAGCCGACTGATCCCCTGGCAGTCCTGCCACTTGCCGGGAAACCGACGGGGGGCTTTGTAGGGTGACGTTCATGAACACACCTTCCCAAGACATGCTGAACACACTTTACGGCGCACATGCGCACATTGACGAGACCTCCATCGCCCCGCTCTTGCGCTCAATGACATGCTGGCCGAATAGTTGGCCGGGCTTATCCAGGACGATGAGGCGTTCTTCAATGCAACGCAAAACGCCCGGGTCGTCCAGGCGGCGGAACAATTCGACGCCATGGTCTGGATTGAACAGACGACACCGGTGACGGCCTTGCCCTTGCCAAAAAGCCAGACATTGGAACCGGAAGACGAAACCTTTCCATTTGGCGTATGACCAGCATCAGACGGTGGTGGTCGACGTTGGACGACTACCGTGCAAATACCGCTCGAACCAGTCTCCAGCCAGTCTGGCGACTGCTTCAAGTGCGCCCATTTCTTCAAAAAGATGCGTAGCGCCCGGCACGACTTCCAGACGTTTCTCACAGTGCAGAGCATGACTGCTTTGCACATTAAGATTGAGCACCACCGGATCGTGCTCACCGACAATCTGCAGGGTCGATGCCTTCACGCAGGCCAGCGCCGCCCCTGCCAGGTCGGTCCGCCCTCCTCGGCTCACCACGGCAAGCACCACGTCCGCACGCTCGGCCGCTGCCATTAGCGCCGCAGCGGCACCGGTGCTGGCGCCGAACAATCCGATCCGAAGCTGTTGCAGTTCGGCATCCTGGCCAATCCAGTCGATCACCTTCACCAGTCGCCTGCAAAGCAGCTCGATGTCGAAACGCAATTTCCGGGTCTGATTGTCCGGGCGTTGCTCCGGTTCCGTGAGCAGATCGAACAGTAATGTGCCCAGCCCTCGCCGGGCCAGCGACTCGGCAACTTGTTGATTACGCGGGCTTGAACGACTGCTGCCGCTGCCATGGACGAAGACCACCAGGCCGACAGCGTTCTTGGGCAGACGCAAGTCGGCAGACAGCGCCACGTCCCCCAGGTCCAGCTTTCGATAGCGAGCCTCAATCATTTGAATTCTCCTGACCGGAAACACTCTCGCCGGATTCTCTGCGCCAGGCCCGTTGCAACAGATCGATGACTTCATCGTCCGAGGTCTGGGAAAAGTTCATGTACCAATAACCGATCGACATCATCCACTCAGGAATGAGCGGGCAGATCACCTCATCGACTTCGCTATACAGGGCTTCGAGCGTATCCAGCGGTGCCACCGGCACCGCAACGACGATGCGGGACGGTGATTGCAGGCGCACCGCGCGTATCGCCGCCATCATCGAGGCGCCGGTCGCCAGGCCGTCGTCGACCAGAATCACCACCTGACCCTTGAGTTGCACCGACGCGCGTGTCCCACGGTATGCACGCTCGCGACGCAACAGCTCCTGCGTTTCCCGTGCAACCACGTTATCGAATGTGCGTTGATCGATACGGTTCGCCCGCAACGCCTCTTCATAGACGATTTGTATGCCGCCACTGGCAATGGCGCCCATGGCGAACTCCTCATGGAATGGCACCCCCAGCTTGCGCACCAGCATCAGGTCGAGGCGAACCTCCAGCGCCGTGGCCACTTCATAGGCCACAGGAACGCCGCCACGGGGTAAGGCGAGAACGATGACATCGGGACGATGAGCGTATTTGAGCAACGGTTCTACCAGTCTTCGACCGGCATCAACCCGATCACGCAAGATGGTTTGTGACGAAGGACTCTGAATCACTTGAAACCTCCCCGGGCGATCACGCCTGTCGGTTCGTATCACCGTGCCCTGGCTTCTCCAGACCGTGGGCAGCCGTCGGATCCTCACTGAATCAAGTTTAGATTCCGCTCCTGAAGTCTCCTTGTGGTTGATTTATATCAACGCCCTGCGCAAGGCTGTCCACTGGTCCTCCCACGCCCATGCCCCACACAGCCCTTACGCTATGATTCACCCATCGGCTCTCGACGGGAGACTGCCATGCCTGACCTGCCTGCGAGTCAGCGGTTGCGCTTGTACGACAGCGATGAACTTGATTCGGTGCTGCAGGCGATGGCGCGCCAGGCCGCAACCCTGTTGCCGCCCGCTCAAGCGGCACTGATTGGCATCCAGCGCCGCGGGGAGCCTCTGGCACAGCGTTTACAGCAGCATCTGTCACGTCAGACCGGCCAGCCAGAACTGCCTCTCTACCCACTGAAGGTCAAGCGCTATGCCGATGACCTCAAGGTGCTGCATGCACACACGGCACTGACCGAGAACCCGCTTCTCAACACGCTGGACCTTGCCAATACCACCCTGCTGGTTGTCGATGATGTGCTGTTTGAAGGCCATTCACTTCTGCGCACCTGCGCGTATCTGGCGCAACTCGGTGCTCGTCGGGTCTACACGGCAGTCCTGGTCGACCGGCATGTCTGCCAGCAGCCGATCCATGCCGATATTGTCGGCGTGCACCTGCAAGTGGCCGCCCATGACATCGTCGAATGCAACGTGCCCCCCTACGAAATAGAGTTTTGCATTGAAGTGCTGCGTCATGGCGCCGCCCGCTGACTCGCTGCCTGGTTCTATTCGTCACGCGTCCAGCTGACGCTCAACCCGTACTCATCATCGTTGTACTGATAATCGGAGTGTCCTTTGAAAGCCGCTTCAAGTGCATGACCCAGACGGTTCGCGAGATGGATACCGGTGGTGGTCACAATCAGCGCATCCTCTGAATCGGTCAGGCTGATGAGGCGCTCCAGGGCATGTTCCGCTTTTTCCTGTTCCTCGGTATTTTTGATCAGGTTGACGATTTCATTCAGATGCTCGAGCAAGAAGCTGCCCGATAGCGTCAGCGTACCGGCAGGCCTGTTGTCATTGGTACGCCGACAGGCAGGGCAGATCATCGATTGCGCGTCATGAATCACCGTGTTTTCAGGAATCTTCCAGGTCCAGTTACCCGCTTGATAAGCGGCTCCACACTCCGAGCAGATGGCAGAACCTTCGACTCGCGGCAAACAATACGGATCATGCGCCGAGGTTTTGAACAGCTTGTTTTTTTGACTCTGCTGATACTTGTCCATGGTCTTTTCCTCACAAATGACTTGGATAAAAATCCCACGCGAAGCCGTGTTTTCAAATCGCCCCCCTTGCAGCGGCGCGCATTGAAAACACCGTGAACTTCAAGACTTAATTTGGACCCGATTCCTTGCTGCACAGGTTGATAATTATCAATTCGGGCCAACAATCGACAGTCGGTCACCCCGCTATTGGCAGAGTCCGCATGGCGCAGCGCTTCACCCGCGAGGGAGAAGCTGAAGCAGGCTATCTTTATTAAAGGGGTCGGCCGCTGGCCTGCGGAAAAGGGAAGCCGTCATCCAATGACTTTTCGTCCCCTGGGCGTGGAACACCCCTGACCGCGTGGTCGTGGCCCGTTGTAAACGACCCTGCGTTCCCACTCTGAGCCAAGGCCATGAAAAAGAACGACCAGTGGAACCTGTCCTACTTCGCGATCGCTTTTATCGTGCTGAGCCTCATGCAGATATTCTTTGGTGAGCGCCAGGCCGTGCAGCCCCTCCCGTATAGCCAATTTCTGCAACTGTTGAGCGAGCAAAAAGTCAGTGATTTGCGGGTCGAGAAGGACCAGATCAGCGGCAAGTTGCAAGAGCCCATCGACGGACGCGAGCGGTTTTCCACGGTGCGGGTCGATCCGGCACTGGCGACCGAACTCTCTCAAGCGGGCGTCGGTTTTACCGGAACCACCGAAAATACCTTTATGAACAGCCTGCTGGGCTGGTTGTTGCCGTTCATCATGATCATGGTGTTCTGGCATTTTCTGTTTCGCGGGATGGCGGATAAACAGGGCCTTGGCGGGCTGATGAATGTCGGCAAATCCCGGGCCAAGGTGTTTGTCGAACGCGATACCGGAGTGACCTTCGCCGATGTCGCCGGCATCGATGAAGCCAAGGCCGAGCTAGTGGAAATCGTCTCGTTTCTCAAGAACAAGGAGCGATACGCACGCCTGGGCGCGCACATTCCCAAGGGCACCTTGCTGGTCGGCCCGCCCGGCACCGGCAAGACGCTGGTGGCCAAAGCTATCGCTGGTGAAGCCGGTGTGCCGTTTTTTTCGATCTCCGGTTCCGAGTTTGTCGAGATGTTCGTCGGGGTCGGTGCGGCCCGGGTACGCGACCTGTTCGAACAGGCACGACAAGCGGCGCCCTGCATCATCTTCATCGATGAACTCGACGCGCTGGGCAAGATGCGCGGCGTCGGTACGCTGGGCGGTAATGACGAAAAAGAACAGACCCTCAACCAGTTGCTGGCCGAACTGGACGGCTTCGATCCCCGTGAGGGCGTTGTGTTGCTGGCCGCGACCAACCGGCCGGAGGTCCTCGACCCGGCGCTGTTGCGGGCCGGGCGCTTCGACCGGCAGATTCTGATCGACCGCCCCGATCGCAAAGGGCGCGAGGCGATCCTCAAGGTTCATATGCAAAAAATCACCGTGGAGCCGGGGCTCGATGGCGCGCGTATCGCCGAGATCACCACCGGTTTCACCGGCGCCGACTTGGCCAATCTGGTTAACGAAGCGGCCATCGTCGCCACCCGGCGCGGCGCCGAAGCGGTCAGCCTGAACGATTTCACCGCGGCGGTAGAGCGCCTCATCGCGGGGCTCGAACGCAAGAGCAGCCTGCTCGATCCCGACGAGCGCCGGGTCGTGGCCTATCACGAAATGGGGCATGCGTTGGCCGCCAGCACGCTGCCGGCGATGGATCCGGTGCATAAAGTGTCGATCGTGCCCCGCGCCATCGGCTCACTCGGCTATACCCTCCAACGACCGACCGAGGATCACTTCCTGATCAGTTGCCAGACCCTCAAGGACCGGATTGTCGTGCTGATGGCCGGGCGCGCCGCCGAGGACCTTGTCTATGGCCAGATCTCCACCGGGGCCGCCGATGATCTGGGCCGCGCGACCGATATTGCCCGCCAATTGATCACCCGGTTCGGCATGAGCGCCGAACTCGGACAGTCGGTGCTGGAGCGGCAAAATGCAACGTACCTGGGAGACCGCATGGCCACGGTGGGCGAGAAAGATTATTCGGAACAGACCGCCCGGGAAATCGACCTGGGTATTCGTGCCCTGCTCGATGAAGCCTACCAACGGGCCAAGGCATTGCTGCAGAGTCGCCGGGCCGACCTGGATGAGGGGGCCCGCCTGTTGCTGGAAAAGGAAACCCTCACGCCCGAGGAATTCCCGCCGCTGATGCCGCTAAAGCCAGCCCCGGCATTACCAAAATTGTAATGCCCATCAAGCCCGGTTATCTGGCGCCGGTGTCCATTGCCACTGCATCACTTCGGGCATGTCTTGCCCGTGTTCGATGAGGTAAAGCTTGTGTTTCTCCATCGTCGCCCAGTAACGCGCCCGGGCGGTCTGGAGCTGATCGTGCAGCCGGGGCACCCGCTCGATGACATCCAGCGCCAGCTGATAGCGATCCAGGTTATTGAGCACCGCCATGTCGAACGGTGTGGTGGTCGCCCCCTCGTCCTTGAAGCCGCGAACGTGGAAGTTTTCATGATTGGTGCGTTTGTACAGCAGTCGGTGAATCAGCGCGGGATAGCCGTGGAAGGCGAAAATCACGGGCCGGTCGACGGTGAACAGTTCATCGAATGCACTGTCCGGCAAACCATGGGGATGGTGGTATGACGGTTGCAGGACCATCAAATCGACGACATTGATCACTCTTACCCGCAAATCCGGCACATACTCGCGCAGCAAGGTGACCGCGGCCAGGGTTTCCAGGGTCGGAACGTCGCCGGCACAGGCCATCACCACGTCCGGATCGCTATCATCCTGGCAAGCCCAGTCCCACCGTCCGATACCGACCTGGCAATGACGGATCGCCGCATCGATATTCAGCCATTGCCACTCCGGTTGCTTGCCGGCGACGATCACGTTGACGTAATTGCGGCTTCTGAGGCAATGATCGGCCACCGACAACAGGCAATTGGCGTCGGGCGGCAGATAGATCCGGACCACGTCCGCGGTCTTGTTCGCCACCAGATCAATGAACCCCGGGTCTTGGTGGGAGAAGCCATTATGGTCCTGGCGCCAGACGTGGGACGTGAGCAAATAGTTGAGCGAGGCAATGGGTCTGCGCCATGGCACTTCGGCGACGGTTTTCAGCCACTTGGCATGCTGGTTGAACATTGAATCGACGATGTGGATGAACGCCTCGTAACAGGAAAACAAGCCATGCCGGCCCGTCAGCAAATAGCCTTCGAGCCAGCCTTCGCACACCTGCTCGCTCAGAATCTCCATCACCCGGCCATCGACCGCCAGGTTGACATCGTCGGGACCCAGCGGCTCCATCCATGCCTTGGCGCTGACTTCATACACCGCGTCCAGCCGGTTCGAGGCGGTTTCGTCCGGACCGAACAGGCGAAAATTGCTCGACGTCAGATTGTCTTTCATCACGTCCCGCAAAAATGTCCCCAGCACCCGCGTGGCTTCAGCCCGCAGGCCCCCGGGCACCTCGATTTTCACCGCATAGTCGGTGAACCGCGGCAGCTCCAGCGCCCGTAACAGCAGCCCCCCGTTGGCATGCGGATTGGCGCTCATTCGCCGGTGGCCGGTCGGTGCCAGGGCGGCTATTTCGGGCAGCAAGGTGCCATTGGCGTCAAACAATTCGTCAGGGCGGTAGCTGTTGAGCCATTCCTCCAATTGCCGCAAGTGCATGGGTTGCTGGAAATCGGCCAAGGGGACCTGATGCGCACGCCAAGTGCCTTCGACCCGACGGCCATCGACGAATTTCGGCCCCGTCCAGCCCTTGGGCGTGCGCAATACCAGCATCGGCCACAAGGGCCGTTCCGGTGTCCGGGTTTGCGGGCGTTGGCGCGCGATCCGCTGAATTTCACGGATCTCCTGCACCATGGTGTCCAGCGTCCTGGCCAGCGCTTGATGAACCTCTGTCGGGTCATCGCCTTCGACGAAATACGGATCGTAACCATAGCCATACATCAAGGCCGACAACTCCTCCTCGCTGATGCTGGAAAGTACGGTCGGGTTGGCGATTTTGTACCCGTTCAGATGCAGAATCGGCAGCACCGCCCCGTCACGCGCCGGGTTGAGGAACTTGTTGGAATGCCAACTGGCCGCCAACGTCCCGGTTTCGGCCTCGCCGTCGCCAATCACACACGCGACCATCAGGTCCGGATTATCGAACGCGGCGCCGTAAGCGTGGGCCAGGCTATAGCCCAACTCGCCGCCTTCATGGATCGACCCCGGTATCTGCGCCGAAACATGGCTCGAAATACCGTAGGGCCAGGAAAACTGCCGGAACAGTCGGGTCAGACCGTTGGTGTTGCACCCCACCGACGGGTTGAACTCGGTGTACGTCCCTTCCATGTAGGTCTGGGCCACGACCGCCGGGCCGCCATGCCCGGGGCCGGCAATGAAGATCATGTTCAGGTCGTGAGCCGTGATCAGGTGGTTGAGGTGCGTATAGATCAGGTTCAACCCCGGCGTGGTGCCCCAGTGCCCCAGCAACCGTGGTTTTACATGCGCCAGCGTCAGCGGCTCCTTCATCAGCGGGTTGTCCTTGAGGTAGATCTGCCCGACCGCCAGGTAATTGGACGCCCGCCAGTAGGCATCCAGCCCTTCCAGTTGCTCGGCACTCAAAAAATCGCTCATGAAGTTCTCCGCAAGGGGCTCGGTATACCGATAAACATGCGCCAATTCTGGGAGTCTGCAACGCGCAAGACTTGATTTACATCAAGTCCTGCGCCGGCCCGTCACCGGGGCTCCAGGGACGAGGCTTTCCCGCTCGTCGATTGCCCCCATAAACGTCCGATTGAAACTGCGATCCGATCTATCCTTTACCCCACTATCAGGGGGCTACAAGCGATGCCCGAAACACGTCCATACCAGCATCATTATCTGAAAGCCGCGTGCTCCAACTGCAGTGTTCTGGAGTTATGCCTGCCGATCGGCTTGACCGGCCCAGAGGTCGAGCGGCTGGATACCCTGATCGTTCAGCGGGTAAAGGTTAAAAAAGGCGCCGCCCTGTACCGGGCCGGTGATCCGTTGCGCTCGCTGTATGCGGTACGCATCGGTTCATTCAAGACCAGCATGCTGTCGGTCGACGGCCGCGAGCAGGTCACCGGTTTTCAGATACCCGGCGAGATGCTCGGTCTGGACGCCATCAGCGACGACCGGCACGCCTGCAGTGCCTTTGCCCTTGAGGACAGCGAAGTCTGCCCCCTGCACTACGCGCAACTGGAGAAACTCGCCCAGGAACTGCCCTCACTGCAACACAACATGAACAAGCTCCTGAGCCGGGAGATCGTGCGTGATCACAGCATGCTCATGATGATGGGCAACATGAACTCCGATGAGCGCCTGGCGGCCTTCCTGCTGAACCTGTCGCAACGGCTGAGCATTCGCGGGTATTCGTCCAGAGACTTTGTGCTGAAAATGCGCCGTGAAGAGATCGGCTCGTATCTGGGCCTGCGTCTGGAAACCATCTGTCGGGGCATCGCTCATCTGCGGGATCAGGGGTTGGTCGAGATTTCCGGGCGTAACGTCAAAGTCCTGGATCTGGAGGGGCTCAAGCAACTGGTCGCCGGCTGTCACCGGCAGTCGCCCCCCTGACGCCTCACGGCGCATCGGCTTTTGGAGAATCGTCATGCGCGCCATGGTTCTGCATGCCCCCGGTCAGCCGCTGCAACGGGAGGAGCGTGCTATCCCGACACCCGACGCACACCAACTGTTAATCAAAATCCTGGCCTGTGGCGTGTGCCGCACCGACCTGCATCTGGTGGACGGTGAACTACCGCAAGCGGTGCTGCCGCGGGTGCCGGGCCATGAAATCGTCGGTGAAGTGACGGCAGTAGGTGCCGACGTAGCGCCCGATTGGGTCGGCAAGCGCGTCGGCGTTCCCTGGCTCGGCTGGACGTGCGGGGAATGCACATTCTGCTGCTCGGGCCGGGAAAACCTCTGCGATCGCGCCCGGTTCACCGGCTGTCACCTGGACGGCGGTTATGCCGACTACACCGTTGCCGACGCCCACTTCTGTTTTCCCCTTCCAGACGCGCTCTCGGCCACCGAAGCGGCACCGCTGCTGTGTGCCGGGCTGATCGGTTTTCGCGCCTTGCAAATGGCCAAAGGGGCGCGTCATCTGGGTCTTTATGGCTTCGGTGCGGCGGCGCATCTGGCGATTCAGGTGGCGCGGGGCCGGGGCCAGCAGGTGTATGCCTTCACCCGACCGGGCGACAGCGAGGGCCAAGCCTATGCCCGAACCCTGGGCGCCGAATGGGCAGGCCCCTCGGATCAACCGCCGCCGCACCCGCTCGACGCCAGCCTGATCTTCGCCCCCGTCGGTGCGCTAGTGCCGTTGGCGCTGGAAGCCACCGTCAAGGGCGGCTGTGTGATTTGCGCGGGCATCCACATGAGCGACATCCCCGGCTTCCCTTATCGACTGCTGTGGGGCGAGCGCAGCATCCGTTCGGTGGCGAACCTGACCCGCGAAGACGGCACCGCGTTTTTTGCAGAGCTGCGCCATACGCCCGTGCACAGCGACGTCACCTGTTTCGCCCTGGACGATGCCAACCAGGCATTGGCAAGCCTGCGAGCCGGTCAGGTCAAAGGCGCGATCGTGCTCATCCCCTGACGAGCGACCCCGGCTGCTTGACCGCCAGAATACTGCCCGGCACCGAATACAGTGCCCGTTCCGTGTTGCTGCCGATCAATCGGTCGAACCCCACCCGGTGCACCGTGCCCATTACAACGACATCGACCAGATACTCCTCGACAAACTCACTCAGCACCGGCGCCGGCAGGCCCATGATGAAATGCCGACGCTCCGGCGGCACGCCATAGCGCTCAGCCAGAGCGACAAATGCCTGGTGCAGGGATTGCCGCAGCTCCTCCATGAAATCCACATTCCACCCGCCGCTGACCAGGGCAGCATCGCCATTGAAGGCCGGTGACAAGTCATACGCGTACAGCAGATGCAGCGGTGCATCGCATATCAGCGCCAGTGCATTCGCCGATTGAATGATGGTGTCGTTGAGGCCACTGATTTGCGTCGAGGGGTCGAACGGGTCCACTGCCGCCACGATCCGGTGCGGCAAACCGTAACGGGCCTGGTTGACCAAATGCACCGGCACCGTGCATTCGCGCAGCAGGTGACAATCCAGAGGGGTGATGAACACGCGTTTGAGCAGCGGCTCCATTGTGACGTCCTTGATCAGCAGGTCGGGCTTGAGCTCTTCGACGCACCTCAAAATGTCCAGCAATGGATGAGTGGTAAAAACCACTTCCACGCTCACGTTCAATCCCTCACCGCTGAGGCGCTGGATTTCTTCCACCATCCAGCGGCGATAGCGGCGCAGATAGCGCTGGTACTCCGCCTCATCGGTTTTTTCCTCCCATAAATGGATGATCGGGGCCGGCTCGATAAACGCCCGCACATCCAGCACCGCCCCGCTGGCCTTGGCGAGGGCGACGGCGCGCTGCAAGGCCGGGGATTGGTACAGGGTTCGGTCGGCGATCAGCAACACACGTTGATATTGACCCATCACACACCTCGATTCGGTGCCGGTCCAAAGCGCCGGCATGTTTCCAGAGTGCGCTCGTTGCCCTCTACCCCGGTTGATTTACATCAGATGCGAGCGTCTGAGCCTGCCTGTCACGAGTGTCTGATCCAGATCAGATTCAGGTGCCACCAGCGGCGTAAAAAGAAATGAACCGCGTGGTTCGTTGCGACGCGCGAGCCTTTCAACCCGGATGGAGAATTGCACCATGCTCACTGTTAAAGACCACAATGACCGAGCCGCTGCCCTCTACGCTACCGTCACCGGACAGTACTGGATTGAAGCGCTCAGGGACGGGCGCCATGTGCTGATCCGGCCGCTGACAGAAAAAGACCGCGAGCGTGAATATGCTTTTATCAAGCACCTTTCCCCGGAGTCGCGGCACATGCGCTTTCTGGCGCAAGTCAATGAGCCCGGTACGGCCATGCTCGACCAATTGATGGATGTCGACGGCAAGAAGCGGTTGGCCTACATCGCCCTGATCCATGACAACGGCAAACTGATTGAAATCGGTGTCAGCCGCTATGCCGCCACCGCCGACAACGAGTGTGAATGTGCCGTGACGGTTGCCGATGAATACCAGCATCTGGGCCTGGGCACGGCGCTGATGGAGCACTTGATCAAGGCCGCGCGCAAGAATGGTTTTCGTCAGATGTATTCCATCGACGCCGCCAGCAATGCGCCCATGCGTGATCTGGCCAAAGCCTTGGGTTTTGAGACCCGTCACGATCCCGATGACAGTCGTCAGGTCATTCACAGCCTCTATCTGTAAAAAAAACGTCCCTCGGCGTCATTGGATCCGCCGAGGGACGTTTCAACACTCAGGGCTGTAACAATGAATGCCGACCCGCCGTTCGGTGTTTTTTTCAGCAGTGTCCGCCAACAACGCTAGGCTTACGGATAATGTGGTGATTATCGCCATTTTGCAGGGAGCGCAAAAATGGAACTCATTAACCGTTGGCAGCATCTCTCTCTCAGGATGGCCCTGGGAGGAATGCCGCAATGAAGCTCTCCAATCATTACAAATGGACTGCCTTGGGCGCCATTGCGCTGACCCTTTTCAGCGTACTGATATTTTTGCTGATCAAATCCTTCTCGTACGACACGTCGACCTACTTCGAGTCGCGCGACTTCGTTCGCCAACTCAAGCAGTTCGATGCCAACTGGAACATGAAGGTTCTGAGAGCAAAAATCGGCATGAACAACAATTTGCTTCTGGTGGCGCATCCTGAAGCAGAGCAACGCTGGCAGCAGCTCGACGACCTCAACGCTGCCGGCCCGCTTTCGATCCTTTGGCAATCTCGTCGACAGGGTTATCTGGAGGCAGTGGAAAACAAAACCCGATTGGTTGAGCAATTCAAACAACACAACACAGTATTGCGAACTTCACTGGATGCCCTGCCTGAACAGGAAGATGACATTCAGGCATTGCTGGAAAATAACAATGACCAGGATTTAACCGCCGCCTCAAACGTATTCGATCTCACGCTGGCAACCCTTGAATACGCCCTCTATGTATCCCGTGACAAAGCTGAAGAGATCGCCCATCAACTGAACGAACTCAGCGAACACATTGATCAATTGCCACCTGAACGGCGCCAGCCTTTTATTGCATTTGTCGAGCATATAAACGCCATCGTTCGAGAGCAGCCCATCGTCAATGACCTGCTTGATCGCATCAGTGTGATTCCGGTCGCACAGCAACTGGACAGCATCAACGAGTTATTGAACGAGACACAACGGCGCGCCGGTGCGACATACCGCCAATATCACCTTTATCTCGGAATATGCGCCGGCATCATGGCACTGCTGTTGTTGTACCTGGCCGCCCGCCTGATTCGCAGTTATGCCCTGATCAACAAGATGAACAATGAGTTGCAAACGGCAAACGAACGGCTGGAACAACGCGTAGAAGAACGCACCCGCGAACTGCTGGAGGCCGAGCGCGAACTGGTCGAAGCCGCACGGATGGCCGGCATGGCGGAGATCGCGACCAATGTGCTGCACAATGTCGGCAATGTGCTGAACAGCGTTAACGTCTCGGCAGACTTGATTACCCGCAAATTGGCGGCCAGCAAAACCCTTGGCCTGGGTAAAGCGGTGAAAATGATGAACGAGCATGCCGAAGACCTGGGGCAGTTCATCACGCTTGATGAAAAGGGCAAATTGCTTCCCCTTTACCTCAATCAATTGGTCGACTCTATCGCGGCCGAGCAATCGAGCATCGTTGACGAACTGTCACAACTCACCAAAAGCATCGATCACATCAAGGACATCGTTGCCACTCAACAGGCCTATGCCGGCGCGGCCAGGCTGGTCGAGCCGTTGAACGTCGTCGATCTGTTCGAGGATGCGTTGCGCATGAATTCCGGCGCGTTGAGTCGGCACCATGTCGTCGTCACCAAGGACTACCAGGACACACCGACAATCATCGGCGACAAACACCGCCTGCTGTTGATCCTGATCAACCTGATCAGCAATGCCAAATATGCAATGTCCAAGGTCAGCGACCGTCAGCGCCATATGACGCTGGGCGTCAAGATTATCGATAACGCAACGCTGCGCCTCAGCGTGGAGGATCAGGGCGAAGGGATCGCTGCCGAGAACATGACCCGCATCTTTAATCACGGCTTCACCACCCGCAAGGAAGGTCATGGCTTTGGCCTGCACAGCTGCGCGCTCGCGGCGGTAGAGATGAACGGGCACCTGCGTGTCCATAGCGATGGACCGGGTCATGGCGCGCTTTTCACTCTGGAGATTCCGCTGGAGACTGCCGACGCATTGCCAACCGCTGGAATGTCAGTCAGTTAAGCCATTTCAGCAACGACGCACTCCTTGTAGCAGCTGCCGAAGGCTGCGTTCGGCTGCGCAGCAGTCGTAAACCCTGAGTGCGCGGCGTGCCTGGCGGATCGCAGTGCCTGATTTTACGACTGCTTCGCAGCCGAACGCAGCCTTCGGCAGCTGCTACAGATTGCGTTACCGCCTGACAAAACCTGCCAACACGACTAACCAATCAGAGCCATCAACTGTTGGCGTTGCGCATCCGTGAGCATCGGGCCGAAACCCGCACCGGCGTTTTCCGCCATGTAACGCGGGTTGCTCGTGCCGGGGATGACGCAGGTCACCGCCGGATGAGCCAGCAGGAACTTGAGCGCCAATTGCGCCCAGCTGTTGACCCCCACTTGCGCGGCCCATCCCGGCAGCGGTTTGCCTTTCAATCGAGCAAGCAAGCCACCGCCGCCGAAAGGTCGATTGCAGATCACCGCCACCCCGCGCTCGCGACATAGCGGCAGGATTCGTTTCTCGACGCCGCGATCGTCCAGGGCATAGTTGATCTGCAAAAAGTCCAGCGGCTCGGCTTTCAACACGGCCTCCACTTCGTCGTAGGCCGACGCGGTGTAATGGGTGATGCCGATGTAGCGGATGCGCCCTTCTGCCTTCCATTGGCGCAGGGTGGGCAGGTGGGTTTTCCAGTCCAGCAGATTGTGAATCTGCATCAGATCGATACGGTCGGTCTGCAATAGCTTGAACGACTGCTCCATCTGCGCGATGCCTTCTTCGCGCCCCTGGGTCCAGACCTTGGTGGCCAGAAACGCAGGCGAACGAGGTCGATGGATCGACAGCAATTCCCCGGTCGTCTGCTCGGCGCGACCGTACATGGGTGAGCTGTCGATCACCGTGCCGCCCTTCTCAAACAACGCGATGAGCACGGCGGGCAGTTGCTTGTAGGCTGCGTCGGAAGGCGCGACATCAAAGCCGCGATACGTGCCCAACCCGACCATGGGTAACGGCTCGTTGCTGGAAGGAATGGCTCGGGTCAGCATGTTCTTGCCTCCTGTTTCCGTCGACGGCGCCGATGCGGCAAAGGCCGGATCGAAGGTGAAGACCGCCGAAACACCGGCAGCCAGCGTGAGTATTTTTCTACGGCTGAAAACAATCATAGGCAAAGACCAATGCCAGTCAGTGAACCCCGCTCCCACAGAAAATGCGCTTGATTGACTGGCATCGGGCACCTCTCCTGTACAGCTGAAATTGCTGAACTACACTCTGACGGCACTCAAGCAGTAGCTGTCTCAAGGCCCAAAGCAGTCAATGTCGTCCACTAAACTTAGCCGAATGTCGCGAACCCTGGTGTCTCTCTTCGCTTTCATTGCCATTGCATACCTGGTGCTTTGCGCGGCGCTGTTCGTGTTTCAACGCGCCCTGATCTACTACCCGCAACCACGCGCTATTGACGCGCTCGAAACACTGCTGACACTGCAAGTCGCCGATGCGCAGGTGTTGGTGACGGTCAGGCCGCACGACGGTCCGAAGGCGTTGATCTACTTCGGCGGCAATGCCGAGGACGTTTCCCGCAGCCTGCCCGGGTTCTCACAAGCCTTTGCGGATCATGCGATCTACTTGCTGCATTACCGAGGCTTCGGTGGCAGTTCCGGGTCGCCGTCCGAAGAAGCGATTCAGCGCGATGCCATGACCTTGTTCGACATGGTCTACAACACCCATCCTCAGATCGCCGTGGTCGGGCGCAGCCTGGGTTCGGGCGTTGCCGTGCGCCTCGCCAGCCAGCGCCCGACCTCGCGGCTGATCCTGATCACGCCCTACAACAGCCTTGAAGACCTGGCCGCCCGCCAGTTCCGCTGGTTCCCGGTGAAGTGGCTGCTTCAGGACAAGTTCGAATCCTGGAAATACGCCGCTCACATCACCGTACCGACGCTGTTGATCGCCGCCGAGCACGACGAAGTCATACCGCGTTCAAGCACGGAACAGCTCTACACACATTTCGCCAAGGGCGTGGCCACGCTGCAAGTGATACCGGGCACGGGCCACAACTCGATATCCGAAAGCCCGCAGTACCTCAAACTACTCGGCGCCGCGCTGTGAGGGCCGGCGGCACGGTCACAAAAACGACATGATTGCTTAACGTTTTTTTTACAACCCGGCAGGCACGTTATGCGTGGCTGCGGGCGCTGCCGCTCATGATGAGCGCCGCGCAGACTTTGACAGGACAATGGAGCAAGGCATGGAGCAAACGGTGGTATCGACCCAAACACATACTCTGATCAGCACGCACTTAGGGGTGAATGTCATGCAAAGGCCTCCTTTGCGCAGGACGGGGATTAGTCGCGCACAGGCGCGAGCCTCATGACGGTTCTGGTCACGGGCGCCGCCGGTTTCATCGGGTATCACACCGTCAAGCGTTTGTGTCGGGAAGGCCTTGAAGTGGTCGGTATCGACAATCTCAACGACTACTACAGCGTGGAACTCAAACACGCACGGCTCAAGGCGCTGGAATCCTTGCCGGGCTTTCGTTTTCAGCACCTGGACATCGTCAACAAACCGGCCTTGATGGCATTGTTCGAAGACCATGCTTTCACCGAGGTTGTGCACTTGGCGGCCCAGGCGGGCGTTCGCTATTCGCTGGACAATCCGGACGTCTATGCGCAGTCGAATCTGGTGGGTTTTTTGAATGTGCTGGAAGCCTGCCGACACCATCGCCCCGCGCATCTGATCTACGCCTCGAGCAGCTCGGTGTATGGCACCAACCGCAAGATGCCGTTTAGCGTCGAAGACAGTGTCGACCATCCCGTTTCGCTGTATGCCGCCACTAAACGAGCCTATGAACTGCTGGCGCACAGCTACTGCCACCTCTATGGCCTGAAGGCCAGCGGCTTGCGCTTTTTTACCGTTTACGGGCCTTGGGGGCGCCCCGACATGGCGCTGTTCAAGTTTACCGAGGCGATCATTAAAGGCTTGCCGATCGACATCTATAACCATGGCCAGATGTCGCGCGACTTCACCTACATCGACGACATCGTCGAAAGCATCGCTCGCCTGCGCTCAAAACCACCGGTGCCGAACGGGCCAGAGGATGGCGTAAACCGAATCTTCAACATAGGCCGTGGCCAACCGGTGCCGCTGCTGGAATTCGTCGATTGCCTGGAAGCGGTATTGGGCATCAAGGCCCAGCGTAATTTTCTGCCGCTACAGCCGGGCGATGTGGTCAAGACCTGGGCCGATGTTTCGGCATTGGCCGAATGGGTCGACTTCCGCCCTCAGGTGGCGGTTGAAACAGGCGTGGCGGAATTTGTGAAGTGGTATCGCCACTTCTATCAGATATGAAACGTGAGCCCTTGATAATAAAAGACCAAGGAGCAAGGGGGACTCTATGAGCCAAGACATTTTTGTATCTGTATTGATTCCAGCAAAAAACGAAGCGAACAACCTCAAACCTTTACTTGAGGAAATTCGCACCGCACTGGCCGATGAGGCTTACGAAATCATTGTCGTGGACGACGGCAGTACCGATTCCACCTTGCATGAACTGCGGCAGATCAAAAACAACGGCCTGAGCGCGTTGCGCATCCTGCGCCATGAGCGTTCGCTGGGGCAAAGCACCTCGCTCTACCATGCGGCGTTCAATGCCCGGGGCCAATGGCTGGCGACACTCGATGGCGACGGTCAAAACGACCCCGCGGACATCCCCGGGATGTTGGCCCTGGTGCGCGGTGAACAGGGTCTGGTCGACGTTCAGTTGGTGGCCGGGCACCGGGTCAACCGCCGCGATACCGCGAGCAAGCGCTGGGCCTCGCGTTTTGCCAATGGCCTGCGCAGCCGCTTGCTCAAGGACGCCACCCCGGACACCGGCTGCGGGCTGAAACTGATCGAGCGCGCGGCGTTTCTGCGCTTGCCGTACTTCGACCATATGCATCGGTTCATTCCTGCGCTGATCCAGCGTCACAACGGCCGCATGATCGTTCATCCGGTCAACCACCGTCCGCGCACGGCCGGGGTGTCCAAATACGGCAACATCGACCGCGCACTGGTGGGCATTCTCGACCTGTTCGGCGTTTGGTGGCTGATCAAGCGCACGCGGTTGAACACCAACGCACAGGAGATCGAAGGATGAACCTCTCTCGCGAAACCCTTTGGCTGGTGATCGGCTTCGGTGGCCAGGTCGCCTTTACCGGTCGCTTCGTCTTGCAGTGGCTGTACAGCGAATACAAAAAACGCAGCGTGATCCCGGTGAGCTTCTGGTACCTGAGCATCGTCGGCAGCACCCTGCTGTTCGCTTACGCCATTTACCGGCAAGACCCGGTCTTCATCGTCGGCCAGGCCTTTGGCTCCATCGTCTATTTGCGCAACTTGCAATTGATTGCCCGCAGCAGACATTTAAAGGACTGAGCCATGCGCAAAACCCTGTCGCCCGGGATCGAATGCCTGGGCTTGGTGCTGCTTGCCTTGCTGTTGATCGGCGCCGGATTCGGGCTGCGTCAGCCGCAGAATGTGGATGAGGAACGCTTCCTCGGTGTGGCCCTGGAAATGCTGCACAACGGCGCGTGGTTCATCCCCCACCGCGCCGCGGAAATATACGGCGATAAACCGCCGATCTTTATCTGGACGGTGGCGTTCTTCGCGTGGCTCACCGGCCTGCCCGCCCTCGCCCTTTATATTCCGGGGCTTTTGTCGGCCGCGACAGTCACGGCCATGGTCTACGATCTGGGCCGCAGGCTATGGAATCAGCGCATCGGCCGGACGGCGGCGCTCTTATACCTGGCGACCTATCAGACGTACAGCATCCTGCGAACCGGGCAGATCGACAGCCTGTTGATTCTGTTCACGTCGCTGGGCTTGTACGGGCTGGCGCGACATCTGTTGCTCGGGCCGGCATGGCGCTGGTTTTATGTGGGCTGCGCCGCCATGGGCATTGGCGTGATCACCAAAGGGGTCGGCTTCGTTCCGGTCCTGATGCTGATTCCGTACGCTTATGCAGTGCGCAAAGGCTGGTCCGGTGTAGTGGCCATGCCCGGTGAGAAGCGCAAGTGGTTCCTGGGTTTTTTGGTCGCCCTCGGCGCCATCGCAATCTGGCTGCTGCCCCTGGCGATTTCCATTGTGCTCAATGGCACTGCGGATGAAATCGCCTATGCGCGAGAAATCCTGCTGCGCCAGACAGCGGCACGCTATGCCGCCGCTTGGGACCACCGCGAACCGTTCTGGTATTTCTTCGTCAACGTGATCCCGCAATATTGGCTGCCATTGGTGCTCGCTCTGCCGTGGCTGGTGCCAGCCTGGCACCGGCAACTGCGCAAACACGACGGTCGAGTGCTGGTGCTGCTGGGCTGGGTCGTGCTGGTGGTGTTGTTCTTCTGCCTGAGCAGCGGCAAGCGCAAGTTGTACATCTATCCGGCGCTGCCAGGGCTGGTGTTGGTGGCAGCTCCGCTGATTCCCTGGCTGCTCAAGCGCTGGTTCGGCAAACGTCCGCGTGGTCGGCGAATATTCCAGGCGCTGGTAGTGACCTGGTTTGTCCTGTGGTTTGCCCGCGGTTTCATCGAACCGATCAAGGACGGTCGCAACCCCCATGAAGCGCTCATGGCGCAGGCGGCGACCATGACCCACGGCGCCGATCTGGTATTGGTCGATTGGCGCGAGGGCCACTGGTTATTCGCCCGGCAGCCAATCGTGCATTTCGGGATGAAAGACTCCTCGGTCGAACAAGCAGCGCAGTGGTTGCGTGATCATCGTGAGGCATACGCCCTGGTGCCGGACGGAGTGTTGAGCCAGTGTTTCAATCCTGAAGCCGCCCATGAGCTGGGCGAAACGTCTCGTGCGCAGTGGTCGATTGTCGGCGCCGATGCCGACAACGGCCGTTGCCATCCCGGACAGCCACCCAAGGTCTATCGCTTCAGCTGGGACAAGGAAAAGTCATGAGCAAAAGATGGAAAACGGGAATATTTTTCATTGTTGTACTGCTTGGCGCCTACGCAGTTTCCGCACACTTCATGGTGCACCAGCAACTGTATGCGCACTGGCAAAACCGCTGGCATGGCAATCAGGCGCCGGACAAGAATATCTGGCTGCCAGACTATAAAGCCGTGATCCAGGCCAAGCCTGTTGCAAGCGTCGACGATTTATCCGGTATCACCTATGACCCGGACCACGATCGTCTGCTGGGGATCACCAATGGTGCTCCCATGGAGATTGTGGCAATGAGCCGTAACGGCGATCTGCTCGAACGTTATCCGCTGATCGGGTTCCAGGACACCGAAGGCATTGCCTACTTGGGTAATGGGCGAGTGGTGATCGCCGATGAAACGTTGCAACGACTGTACGTCGTCACCCTGCCGAGTACCCCTGAGCCCATCCCTGTGGAAAATGCACGCTTTCTCGCCATCGAGATCAACCTGAGCGAACACAACAAGGGCTTTGAAGGCGTGGCCTATGATGCCGCGAATGATCGTATTTTCGCGATCAAGGAGCGCGATCCGCGCCAGCTCTATTCGGTTACGGGCATGCTGGCTTCCATCGACGGCTCGTTACAGGTGCGCATCAAGGACTTGACGAACTGGATCGACCGCAGCGTCTTCGGCATGGATCTTTCCGAGGGTTACTACGATCCGAGGACCGGTCACTTACTGGTACTGAGCGAACAGTCCTCCAACCTGACCGAACTCGACGAGAAAGGTAACTTCGTCAGCATCCGCTCACTGCTCGGCCTGACGGATGATCTCGAGAAAACCATACCGCAAGCCGAAGGCATGACCATGGACGCCGATGGCGAGCTTTACGTTGTGAGTGAGCCCAATCTGTTCTACCGGTTCAGCAAATCGAAGGCCGCTGTGGCGGAGAGTCAGCAGAAGCGTTAATGGGTTTTGTGTTGGATGGGCCGGCCCCATCGCGGGCAAGCCCGCTCCCACAGTGATCGGTGTCGTTTACAAATCTTTTGGTCAAAGCAGATACCTGTGGGAGCGGGCTTGCCCGCGATGAGGCCCGCAGGAACACCCTCAAACAGGCGTTCAAGCTCCCGACTCGACCACTTCTGTCAATCAGTTAACAGCCGACACACTCTCTGTAGCACCCTGCGTCCGGCTGCGAAGCAGTCGTAAAATCAGTCAACCGGTTCTTTCAGGAGGACCGTGTACACCGATTTGCGAGGACTTCGTCCTCGAACGCAGCCTCGCGGGCTCGGCAGCTGCTACAGATTGAATAAAGTCTGCTGGCCAGTTTTGATTTGTCGCAGCACCGCTGCGACAAATGCCAAACCAATAGTCTCAGCACTGCTGAGACTATTGCATTCACGGATAACTAAACCCCTTGACCAACGTCAACTCCCCCACCGCCCGCATCGGCACCAGGAACGTTTCCAGCTTCTCGTTCGGCGTCCCCTCCTCCGTAATCACCGTGATGTGCGCCGTGGTCAGGGGCTGAACAGCCTCTTCCTGCCCCTCCTCATCACTGCGATACCCGCCACCGTAGTAGTTCACGTACACCAGGTATTGGCCCTTGATCGGCGCCGGCATGGCGAAGATTTCCGGGCCGTAGCCGGTGGTGACGTCGACGTCGAGTGCGCCGCCGTTGGCCGCGACGCGGTCGCCGTACCAGATATGGCCACCGTCAGGCGTGACGACGTGCAGGTCGAGGTCGGTGCCGTCGCTGTCCCAGGCCAGCAGTACTCGCAACTTGGCCGGGGTGGCGCCGCCGCTGGTGTTGAGGAACTGAGTGCGGTGGCGTTGTTGGCCATCAGGGCTGCGGACTTCGACGCTGTTGCTGCCGTTGGGGAATGAAAACGGGCGATCGTAGCGGCCGGCGGGGTCGATTTTCAGCGGCATGCTGACGCCGTTGACGATCAGCTTGCCGGGTTCATTGCCCTTGGGCGCGGACTTGATCTGACCGGTAATGCGAGCGGTATTGGCCTGCCCCACCGGTGTGTTGACCGAGGACGCCGGGTAATTAACCGTCTGACGAAAGTTTTCGCCTTCGCCTTCGGGTGCGCCCGTGCGCCAGCCGCCGACGGGGGTGTCGAGTTTGACTGCGCTATCGGTGGCGAACGTGGTCGGCCATACGCAAAAGGAACAAAGGAACAGGAGGACCTGTGGGTAACGGAGTTTCATGGCCTATTCCAGCAAGAGGTGGCGGGCGAGCCCTTCGATGTAGGTTTCATCCTGGCCGTTGGGATGTGCTTCGAAGGCCAGGTGCAGGTATTCGTGAGTCAGGTCGAGGCGGTCTTGCAGCGACAGCACGCCACGCACGTAAATGCGCTGGCGTTCGCGATCGACAAAAGGACGGCCAAAGGCCAGGCGGCAGACGGCGAAGGTGTTGACTTCGTTGTAGCCAACTTCGCTTTCCAGCCGTGGACGCCAGCCTCGACGTTGTTTTTGCAGCCAGTCTTGCGCGGCGGGCAATGCGTCGCAGGAAGCGACGGGGTTGTCCCAGCGGCTGAGGCTGGCGCGCGGATAAGCGTGCAGCAGGATGGCGTCGTAGCGTTGACCGGCATTGGCCTGTTCGACGGCTTGCAGCCAGGAGAGCTTGTCCGGCCCCGGTTGATCGGAGTGATAGGTGACGTTGCTGCCGGCGAGGACCAGGTCGCTGGTCCACGCGGCGATGTTGCGCGACTCGGTCGCGGCCGGGCGTGGGGCAACGCGCTGTCGGCTGCTGCTGTCATCGATGCTCAGGCAGTCGCCGTTGCGGGTAGCGTTTTGCAGCAGGTAGGTGCGGATCGCGACGCTCAGGGCTTTGGCAGCTTCGGCGGGTTCCGGTCTGGCTTCGCGCTGCAGGACGCGGGCGACGTATTCTTCGCGGTCCAGGCGGGCGACGAGTTTGTCTTTGAGCAAGAACAGCTCGCCGTCGCTGTGGATATCGAGTTGATTGCCGTTGGCGAATTCGACGCGATAGTCGCCTTGCAAGGGCCCGGGCGCTAACACGCGATCCCCCGACAGTACGCGTTTCAGCGGATAACGCGCGAACAGGCCGACCTCGACGCACTTCCCCTCCTCGGCGGGCCAAGACGAAGGCAACACCGTCGCCAGTGCCTGACCGTAATTGCGCAAGACCATTTGACTCGTGCCGCGCCCACCGGCCCAGATTGGTGTGCCGTCCGCCGTCCAGCCAGCAAATCCGCCCTGGCGCGACGAAGGATCCTGATCCCCCAACCAGCTCCAGGTTTTCACCCGCAACCGGCCACCAAGCTCACCGACGACATTACCGTCAGCAGCGTTCAGCACCACATCGAGCAACACCCGCCGCGCCTGATCCTGCGCCGGCATCACGGCCAATACCTTCAGCAACTCAGCCACCGAAACCCGGGTCTGCGGTTGCAACGACGGCAAATCCAGCAACCACTTCGGCGCTTGTCTCGCCTGCCAATACTCGCGCCATTCAGCGCCAGCAATGCCCAAGCGCGCAGGCTCAAAATACAACCCGCAAGACTTCACCAACGCCTGATCGCGCTCGATCTTGCCGCCCGCCGTGCAGCAATACACTTCTTCCTTCGATTGCCCGCGACACTCATAAGCCGGTTCACGCGCGCCGGTATCCACCAGCCAGCCGTAGACAAACAGCTTCCACAAACTACCCAGCGGCGTCTGCAAATCAGCAGGCAATGACTCACGCGAAATCACCTGAGTCGGGTTCAACGCAAGCAATTCACCCTTGAAGCCCAGGTGCAACGGCTCGTCCTGCGCTGTCGCCAGCGCAGGGATCAAACACAGCAGCCACCAGACCAAACAGCGGGTCATGTCAGTGGACCGTGACCTGGCCGAGCGCCGGTTTCTGTTCCTGGGCCTGATGCTGTGGCGCATAGACCTGAGTGAAACGCACCGGCGGCAGGTTGAACTGACCCTTTTGCGAGAAACGCACCAGATGACGCAGGCGCAATTCGCCGCTCAGGGCATCCACCGGGATCGCGTAGGCCATTTGCCCCGGTTCGAAACGGGCTTTCTCCAGCGAGGTCGGCTCGGTGCCGGCCTTGCCCATCAGCTTGATGCCCCACGTGGTGCGCTCGACGTCCGCGCCCGGTGGCAGCGGCACTTCGAGCATGCCGTAGCGCAGCGGTTTCGCAGCCTTGCTGGTGATGATCACTTCGTCCAGGTACAGGCTGTCGCTGGACAGCGGTTTGCTGCCGACGGCTTCGAGTTTGAATTCAAACGCTTCGTCACCCGGCACCAGACGCGACAGACGACGAGTGATGGTCACGGCCATCGGGTCCACCGGCGGTTGCTTGCTCTGGAAGCTCAACGCGGCGCGAAGCGGGCGTTCTTGCTCCCCGGTCAGCGACAACACTGTCGGCACGGGCGCAGCACCCTGCCACGTCCAATACATCTCACCGGTATCACCGTACTTTTTCTTCCAGCCTTCACCCGGTGCCAGCGCGATGGTGGGTGAAGCCTGCTCGATGCTGCGTTGCAGCCAGGTCAGCGCCAAGGCGCGTTCCAGGGTCGATTGCTGTGGCAACAGGCGTTGCAACAACGCCTGAGCGTGAACCTGATCGAAGGCTTGCAGCGACAGGTTCAGCGCTTCGACAAACGGCTGAGAGCTGGCGGCCACTTGTTGTTGCGCAGCCTCCAATTGACCATTGAACGCCGACGGCAGATTGACCTTGGCCTGACGCGCCATCGATGCGGTCAGCACCCGAGCGCTGGCCAGCCCCAACGCCGAATCCGGATCGCTCATGACCAGGCTTTCTTCGCCGTCGTCCATCACGCTCGCCGCATGGCCTTCGCCGGCTTTCACCAAGTCGTCGATCAAACCGCTGAGCAGCGTGTTCACTGGCAATTGCATCTGTTTGGCAAACGACAGAATCAACGCCCGCTGCAACAACGGCGTGTTCTGCGACTGCTTGGCGTACACCTCCAGCACCCGCTGCCAATGCTCCGGCGGCAGACTCAGTTCCAGCGCTTTGCTGGCGTGCCAGTCGGCGTAATAGGCGTAAGCGGTGAGGAACGCATCCGGCTCACCGTCAAAGCCCCACCAAGTGAAGCTCGCCGACGGGCCGGCCATTTGCACTAAGCGCAGGCGACTGTTCTGCATGATCAAACGCAAGCGATCGCGGATCTGCGGGTTCGACGACAAAGTCGGATAAGCGATGCTCAACGGCAGCAAACGGCTGGCGGTCTGTTCGACGCCGCCGTACGGATAGCTCAGCAAATCATCAAGCGCCGAACGGAATAGCGCTTGCGGACTGTCATCCAGGCGCAGGCGAATATCCGTGGCGTCGGCCGGCAAGGTCAGCGGCGTATCACCGCTGGCCACGTCCAGGCTTTGGCTCTGAGTCACCTGCCAGCCTTCGCCGGTCGCGGTCAGGCGCACCGCCAAGGAATCAGCGGTTTTGCCGTCCTGCACCAGCTCGGCGGTCCACTCGCCATTGGCCACTGTGAACGCCGGTAATGCGATGTAGTTGATGCCGTTGTTCAACGTGATCGGCACCCGTTGTTCGGCGCCACCGTAATGAATTACCAGCTCAGCCTTGACCGGTTTCTCGGCCTGACTGAAAGCGAACACACCGAGATCCGGTTTGTCGCTGTTGCGGAATTTGGTCGGGCCGCTCCACTTCAGGTACAGCGGTTTTTCCGAGCGAACAAATTGCTTCTTCTGCCCGACCTGACCGTCATCGGCAATGGCCCGGGCGGTAATGCGCCAGCGGGTCAGCGAGTCCGGCATTTTGAAGGTAAAGCGGGTTTTGCCATTCGCATCGGTGATCAGTTCAGGCTGCCACGCGGCGGTGTCGACGTCTTCGCGACGTGGCCGCTCCAACACTTTGACGCCGCGCTCGCTGCGGTTGGCTTTACCCGGTGCGCCTGGGCTGCCCGGCAATGCCACGTCGTAGCTGATGAACGACAAACTGGCGCTGGTGCGCACGTTGTTGCGGCGCGGGTGATAGAAGAATTGGTCGATGGTCGGCGCGACTTCCGGTTGCAGCGCGTAGACCATTTCATCGACCACACTGACCGTCAGGTGCGCCGGAATCGGCTTGCCGGCGAACTGGGTGGTCAGGTCAACCGACACGGTATCGCCCGGCTGATACGCCTCTTTATCGGTGGTGATGGCCACGTCGATTTGCGGCGCAACCACTTTGATGCCGGCGTTCTGGAAGCTGTATTGGCCACCCTTGGTGTAAAGAACCGAGAACGTCAGGTTTGGCGCGAAGTTGTCCTTCACCAGGATGCGCGCGCGGTATTGGGTGTCGCTGAGTTTTTCCATCTTCAGCCAGTCGCTGCCCTTGGACAGCAGCGCGGTGGCCTCGACCTTGTCACGCTCAAGCGACAACAGCGCATCGATGATCGGCTCGGGGAAAGTGATCAACGCGAGGGCTTCGTCGCCCGCCTTGTACTCGGGTTTATCGAGGACGATTTCCACGGTGCCGGGCACGGCTTTGACGCCGTCGCCAGTGACCGAATGACCGATCGCGCCAAGTACGCGGCCATGGTCATCTTTCAGCGTCAGGTTGTAAGTGCCCGGACGGTCGAAGGCCAGGGTGAAGCCTTTATCTTTGGTGGCAAGTTTACCTTCGCCAGTGGTTTGATCTTCGAGTCGCACCCAGCTGTAGCTGCTCGGGTTGACCGCTTTGCTCTGCTCGCTGCCACCTTCGTTGGCGTAGCTGAATGCAACCTTGCCGCCCACTGCGCTGAACCGTTGAGGCGCGCTCAAGCGGAAACTGGCGGCGCCACGGTCGATGAGGATTTCCTTGGTGGTCTTGACCCGATACGCCGCGCCATCGCTGGCGAACACGGTGAGCATGTAGCGGCTCGGTTTCTCGGCGGCGGGCAGATCGAGGCTCGCGTTGCCCTTGGAATCGGTGGTCAGTTCGGCGCTGGTCAGCTCCACCGGGAATTGCCCGAGGTATTGCAGCTCGTTATCGACCATCGACAGTTGCTGGGCGCGCAGGCTCAGGCTCAACTTGGCGTTGGCCACCGGTTTACCGTCCGGGTACAGCAGCACCAGACTGCCCTTCACCGGTTCGCCGGTGCGGTAATCCTGCTTGGCCAGGTTCAGGGAAATTTCGAAGTGCGGCTTGATGTATTCAGCGACACGGAAGGCACTGCTGTAGGCCTGATCCTTGTAGCTGAAACGCAGTTCATAACCGCCCGCCACCGCGTTGTCCGGCAACTGGAAACGGCCCTGAGTGCCGGCCTTGGAATCGAGCTTCAGCGCCAACGATTGCAGTGCGGTGCCCGTGGCATCGAGCACAGTGACGTTGACGTCGGCAGCGGTCGGTGCCACGGAATCCCGTGCATTCTTGAACTCGCGGCCGACGATTTTCAGCGACACCCAATCCCCCGGCCGATACAGCGGTCGGTCAGTGAACGCATAGAGTTTGGTGTCGTAGATCTCACTGTCGTAATAGAAGTTCTCGGAGACGAACACCCCGCCCTCTTCGTCCTCGCCGATCACGAATGAACGCTCCGGGCTGACGTGTTTCAGACGCAGCAAACCATCGGCATCGGTAGCACCACTGCTCATCACGCCCAGGCCGTCGGTCCACAGCACATTGACCTTGGGCACCGAACTGCCTTCGTGTTTGCGCGCGGCCCACACCAGCAATTCATCGCCAGCAATCTTGCTCACGGCCACGGTGTTGGAGACGAACACCATGGTGGTCGCGCGGTACTTGCCGATCAGCGCTTCCACCAGATACAGGCCCGGCTTCAGGTTGCCCAACGGGATGTACACGTTGCCCGGCGAGACACTGACGAACTCGCTGGAAGAACCGGCCAGGTTCACGCCCTCAGGCGGCTGAATCGGTTTGGCTTGCCACAACGGATAACGGAATTGGCTGACCACCGGCAGGCCCGGAATCAACGCAAATTGCGGCTGAGCGTCGTAAGGCGTTGGCGCGGCGATGGCGGTGCCCATCTTCAGTTCCGGCACTTCCTCGGTGACTTGTTTGCGCGACTCGTAGGAAAACGCCCGCTGCATCACCCGACGGGATTTGCGGTACCAGTTGTCCCACAGATACGCGAGGGTGTTCGACAGGCCTTCGCCCTTGAACTGGCCATCGCTGACCACGCGGTGCAGGTTCTTCTGACGCTTGAGGAAATCCAGCGGCTTGTCGATGCGATACACGCGAATGTCCGCGCCGCCGTAAGGCTCCATGCGGAACCGGCGGTAATCGCGGCCCGGCGCTTCGAGGCGAACCATCGCCTGCTCGTCGCTGGCGAAACTGCTGTCGGCCAGCAGGAAAAAGCTTTCACCGGCCACCGGCGTGTAGCCGCTTGGCTCGACGGTGTCTTCGGCGTTCACCGCCGAAAAAGGCAGCAGTAATACCAATAGCAGAGGCAGAAAACGCAGCATGCGGGCACCGATCATTGGGAGAGGAAGTTCAGTCGATAGACGCCGATGAAGTTGGGGTTGGCTGCGTCGGGTATCCATCGGGTGTCCTTCCATGTCATGAGTTGTTGCAGGCTTGCGGAGCGCATGCCGTTGTCAGTGGGGGTGGTAGTGCCGGTGTGATAGGCGATGAAGCGGCCCATCCAGATCATCAGGTGCTGGTCGTCGCCCTGATCGAAAAACATCAAGTCGCCGGGCCGGGCCTGGGCCAGATCGCGGCCGACCAGATGACTGTTGAACTGAATCAGTTTGATCGCGTTGACGTAGGGCCCGACCTTGCCGCCGCCTTGCTGCCATTGCTGGGCGAGGCCGCGTTGGACATCGCTCAGTTGCAGTTCCGGCGGCAGGTAGCGATTGGACAGGCCATTGCTGCGCAGCCATTTGTCGTCATGAACCTTCAGCGCTTCGTTGGCGGCAAACCGCACCAGCCCGGCGCAGTCCTGCTGATACCAGCGCGGGCTCGGGCCTTGGGTCAGTTGTTCCTGGGCGATGCGCACGAACCAGGCGCGGAATACCTGGGATTGCTGCGGGTCGAGCGCCGGGGCTTCGCTGGCAAAGGTGCGAGTCCCCAGCAACAACGCCAGCAGGCCGAGGCCTCGGATGAGTGCGGTCACAGGGCTTTCCACTCCAGCGGCAGCCACTGCCAATGGCCGTCGGGCTCGCTGCCTTTGGGCAAGGTCAGGGCATATTTGCCATAGCCGCCGAGGGTGCGCAGTTTCGGAATCAGGTAGGTTTGCGCGGCGTTGTAAAACACCGGCTCCATGTCCTGCGGCAGGCTGTCGAGGGTTTCCTGTTGCATCAGCTGCGCCATGGAATCCGGGCCGAAATAGATCGGCATCAGCAGGTCTTTCGGCAGCACGTCAGCCAGCGGCGGGAAACGTTTGTCGAGAGTGCCGAGGGCTTTGTCGACCAGTTTGTCGTCGAGGGAGAACAGCAGCGTCGAACCGTGACGCGCCAGACTTACGCGCATAAAGGCTTTGCCGGTGATCGCATCCGGTTGCTCGGCATCCTTGGCCTTATAGGGGCCGAAGTTGGAGCTGACCTGACGCTGCCACTGATGGGTCTGGCCTTCCTGTTTTTCGACCACCGGGAACGCGTGATCGGCGACGTTGCCTTCGTAGGCGCCGACCATCGAGCCGAACAGGTTGCCCAGATCGCCGTCGAGTTTGGCGCTGTCATCGTCATTCAGGCTGGCCACCAGCAGCGGCGTGTAGAGCCGCGAATCGGCGTACCAACACAGGCCGGCGGCACCGGCCATGTGTTCGGTCAGGGCCTGGGCCACGGACTCTTCGGCGCCGAGTTTCACCAGCAGCGGTTTCTGTTGTTCGGCGGCCAGTGGCAAGGTCACGCAGGCGCTGGCGCCCATCGGCATGGCTTGCCAGATCGGTTTGAAGTCGAAGTCCGGCTGGTTTTCCAGTTCGTCCATCGCGAGGAAGCTGTGCCAGCCTTTGTCGTCCATGTCGAAACGCAGGCCGGCGAAATTCGGGATGAAGCGCTGGTAACCCATGGCCAAAACGCTGGAATTGACCGAGAGACGCTGTTTTACCTCGGGCGTACGCGGTGGCAGGCCGAAGGCTTCGGGGAACAGTTTCTGGCCGCCAAGCAACGCTTCCAGGGATTCCGTCGAGACCATGCCGGGCTCATCGACCGGGCCGTGTCCGGCCTCGTACAGCTTCGCCGGGTTGGACAACACCACCAGTTTGTCGCCATGGGACGCGAACACCAATGACTTGCTGGCGTTGTAGTTGAGCTGATAAAGCGTGACGGCATCGGCGCCGACTTTTACCTCGCTGAGTTTGCTCAGCTGCGTATCATCCAGCGCCACTTTCGCCAGCGGCTCCAGCACCTTGGCCAGCCCGCCGCGATCCATCACCAACAGGAAATCCTTGAGACGCCCATCCGCCCCGCGCCACAGCGCCACATCCGCTGGTTGATCGAACAGCTGCTCGATCAGGCTGTCCTGCAACTTCAGGTCATGCTCGTAAATGATCCGCCGCAGACTGCCAATCAAACCGAGACGGTCGGCGTGGGCTTCGTAATAGAAGACGAAATCTTCGGTCAGGGTTTCCTTGAGAAACGGCACCGCCAGCAGATCCTTTGGCAGTTGGCTCAGGGAGTGGGTTTCGAGCAAACCGTCCGGCCGGCTCATGCCCAGTTTGTCACTGGCCAGTTCCGCAGGCGGAGCCTTGGGTTTGTTCAGGAACCACCCTAACCCGCCCGCCACGCCGGCGACCAGGCACAGCCCGACCAGCAGCGCCGGCCAGCGACGGGAAACGTTGGCAGCAGGTGCGTCGGCGGCCGGAGAAGCAGTGTTATCACTCATGTTCACAAACCCAATTCATCCGTGGTGCGGGATGTTTAATAGTTGAAAGTCTTGACCAGCAGCAGGTCGCCGATCGCCCGCAAAGGCACGATGAAGGTCTCGCGTTTTTCGTCGACGGTGTTTTCGTTGAGCACCAGATTGATTTGCGAGGTGATCACCTCGTTCTGGTTGCTGGTCTCATCGAAGTTATAGCCGCCGCTGCCGAAGTTGCCCCAATAGTTCACGTAAACCAGATAAGTGCCATGCATCGGCGCGGTCATGGTGAACATTTCCGGGCCGGGGCCATCGACCCCGTCCGGGTCCAGGCCGCCGCCGTTGCTCATCGCCGGGCGGGCCCAGAACGCATGCTGGCCGTCGGGGGTAATGATGTGCAGATCGAGTTCGGCCTTGGGATCGTCCCAACCGAGCACCACGCGAATTCGCGCCGGCGTGCGCAGGTTGTTGGCTTCATAGAATTGAACGCGCTTGAGCGACTTGCCTTCGGAACTGCGCACTTCGACGCTGTTGGACCCGGCGCCGAACGCATACGGCCGGGCAAAACGTCCTTGGTCGTCGGTGTACAAATTCAGGGGATTGCCGTTGACCGCCAGGCTGTGCGGCGGTCGGAGCGTGCCGAGGGCCTTGAGCTGACCTTCGATCATTGTGCGATTGCGCTGCACGCCCCGATCGATGGGCGGTGTGGGATAGGCGACTCGAGGATTTTCACTGCGGTCCAGCAGGCCGTGATAGCGCCAGCCGCCCACCGGTTCCGACAACTCGGCCGTGGGCTCGGCCCATGCCACCTGGGCGCAGACCAGCGTGATCAGCAGTGAAAGAACACAACGCATGTAACGCCTCCTGCCATGCATAACGAAACCTGGCGCCCGATCCTCGGCGCGGTGTTTGATCTGACTGCTGGGCCTTCGGGCTCAAAAAATGAGGGGCCAGAAGCTAATGCCAGTAAGTTAAGCCGTAATGCTATCTGTAGCAGCTGGCGAAGCCTGCGTTCGGCTGCGTAGCAGTCGTAAAATCAGCCACTGCGGTGCGTCGGGCGGACCCCGTTGCACGATTCACGACTGCCTCGCTGCCGAACGCAGCCTTCGGCAGCTGCTACAAGGAAATGCTGCGCGGCTGAAATTGCTTAACTGACTGGCATTACGCCAGAGGCCGGCAATATAACATTGCCAGCAGTGCAGTTTTCCGATCTTTTTGTGAACCAGCCGCGCTTTTTCCAGATAACCCGATCGTCGCCCCCGCCACCCTCTCGCGCATTCCGGGTCTTTAATGGTTGCAGGATTCCAAGCCACCGCAACCCTCTGCGCACGCATCGGGAGACTCGTCATGAAAATCGTCGTCATCGGCGGCACCGGGCTGATCGGCAGACACCTCTGCAAAAACCTGCAAGACCTGGGGCATGAAACCCTGGCCGCGTCACCCAGCACCGGCGTCAACGCCCTCACCGGCGAAGGACTGCAAACCGCCTTGCAAGGCGCCGATGTGGTGGTCGACGTAGCCAACTCGCCCTCCTTCGAAGACGCTGCCGTGCTCGAATTCTTCGAAACCTCCGGGCGTAACCTGCTCGCCGCCGAGAAAACCGCAGGCGTCAAACACCATGTCGCCCTGTCGGTAGTGGGCACCGAGCGCATGCTCGACAGCGGTTACTTCCGGGCGAAAATGGCGCAGGAAAAACTCATCAAGGACTCAGGCATCCCCTACACCCTATTGCGGGCCACGCAGTTCTTCGAATTCATCGGGGCGATTTCGCACTCGGGCGTGCAGGAAGGCGACACCGTGCGTTTGACTTCCGCCGAGCTGCAACCGATTGCCGCGGTCGATGTCGCGACGGCACTGGCGAAAATCGCCGTGCAGGCGCCGAGCAACCAGACATTAGAGGTCGCAGGACCTGAGCGCTGGCCGCTGGTGGAATTCGTGCGCCTGTTTTTGCAACACACCAACGACCCGCGCCAAGCCCAAGCGGACGACACGGTCCCCTACTTCGGTGCGCCTATCGATGACCATTCGCTCACGCCGGGAGAGCACCCCATCATCGGACCGACGCGCTTCGAGACCTGGCTCAAGAGCAGCGCTTGATACTCAAACGAGGCCCTACACCAACCGCTCAATCTTCTGATGCTGCCAGACCATTTTGTAATACAGCGTCTGCAGGATCAGCATGCCCAGATAAGCCACCGGAAACGCCATCCAGACACCTTGCAGCCCAAAGCGCGCATCCAGCAGATACGCCACCGGCAACTGCACCCCAACCACGCAAACGATCGAAACCGCCACCGGCACCAACACCGTGCCGCTGGCGCGCATGATGCCGCCGACAATCGCCTGAAAACCAAACACCAACAGGCTCCAGAGCATGATGTGCAACAGGTGTTCCGCCATCGCCCGCGTAGAATCATCCGTGAGGAACAACCCCAGCAACCAGTGCGACAGCAGATAACCCAACATCACCAAACCACCGGTCAGGCACACGTTGATCAAAAGTCCCGTGCGCAAAATCGGCCCCATACGCTCGATGCGCCCGGCCCCGATGGCTTGCGCGCCGAGGATCGATGCCGTGATCGCAATCGACAGCGCCGGGAACTGCACGTAATTGACGATCTGCGTCACCGCCCCATACGCCGCCGTTGCCTGAGAACCGTGCTGGTTCACCAGCGCCAGAATCACCAGCTCCGATAACGACAGCACCACCATCTGCAACCCGGTCGGTAGCCCGATGCGCAACACCTTGCCGAGGATCTCCAGATCCAGCCGCATCGCCGCAAACATCTCCCGATCCGGCGCCAACGGATGCCCCTTGCTAATCAACCGCCACGCCAGCCACCCCATCGCCGACAAGTTACCCGCCAACCCCGCCCACGCCGCACTCTGAATCCCCATCGGCGGCAGCCCCAACCACCCGAGAATCAACGCCGGCGTCAGCGCCAGCCCGACACACGTCGACACCACCAGCGCCAACAATGGCGACACCGTATCGCTCACCCCACGCAGCAACTGCGTGAACAACACAAACACCAACAGCGACGGCAAGATCCACATCATCACCTGCGCATACGCCACCGCATCATCCAGCACATCCACCGGCGTGCCCAAACCCTGCAACGCCGGTCGGGCAAACACACTGCCCAACACCGCAGCCACCAACCCGATCATCGCCCCCAACAGCAACGTCGAACCGGCAATGGCCTTCACCAAATGCAACTCGCGAGCGCCCCAGGCTTGACCGATCAACACCCCGGCGCCCGCACCAAGGCCGATGACCAGGGCGATGAAGAAGAACACCACGGGGAACATGCCCGATACCGCCGCTAAAGCCTGCGTGCCGAGCATTTGGCCGATGTAGATGCTGTTGATCGTGCCCGACATGGATTGGAGGAAATTGGAGAGGACCATGGGGGCGAGGAATAGGAGGTAGGTTTGCCAGAGGGGGGG
>NZ_JAGYGK010000028.1:0-41983 GCF_019947395.1 Pseudomonas sp. BF-R-26
CTCCTACACGATAATCTCCAGCGTGGTCGATTATCGGGAGCGAGGGCTGGCTTGAATATGTGGAGGGCAGGTGAGCGTCGATATCGAATGCGTGGTGGTCGGGGCCGGTGTGGTCGGGCTGGCGGTAGCCAGGGCGCTGGCTCGGGCCGGGCGAGAAGTGATTCTGGTCGAGGCGGGCGAGGGGATTGGCGTGGGCATCAGCTCGCGCAACTCGGAAGTGATCCACGCCGGTATCTATTACCCGAGCGGCAGTCTCAAGGCGCAATTGTGCGTGGAGGGCAGGCAACGGCTGTACGCTTTCTGCGATGAGCGCGGCGTCGATTACCGGCGTATCGGCAAGCTGATCGTGGCCACCGATGACCGTCAGTGCCGAGCCTTGCAAGCATTGCTGGAGCAGGGCCGGCGCAACGGTGTTGATGATCTGCAATGGCTGAGTACCACGCAGGCGCGGGCGCTTGAACCGGCGTTGTCCTGCGTTGCCGCGCTCTGGTCGCCGTCCACCGGCATCGTCGATTCCCATGCCCTGATGTTGGCGCTTCAGGCAGACGCCGAAGCGTGCGGTACTTCGATAGCCTTTCACACGCCATTGGAATCGGCCCGTTGCACCGGGCACGGTTTCGAGCTGCACATGGGTGGGGCTCAGCCGATGACGTTGAGCTGTCGTCAGTTGATCAACTGCGCCGGATTGTCCGCGCCTGAAGTGGCGAGCCGGATCGAAGACTTGCCAGCGCAGCACGTTCCCAAGGCCTGGCTGTGCAAGGGCAGCTATTTCAGTTTCAGCGGTCCGGCGCCGTTCCGGCATCTGGTTTACCCGGCACCGGAAAGCGCCGGGCTGGGCGTGCACATGACCCTGGACCTGGGCGGTCAGGCGCGTTTCGGGCCGGATGTCGAATGGGTCGAGCACGTCGATTACCGCGTCGATCCCCGCCGTAGCGAAAGTTTCTATCAGGCGATCCGGCGCTACTGGCCGGCGTTGCCCGATGACAGCCTGCAACCAGCCTACAGCGGCATTCGCCCGAAGATCAGCGGGCCGAGCGAGGCGGCCAGCGACTTTGTCATCAGCGGCCCGGATGTGCATGGCGTGCCGGGGTTGGTCAACCTGTTCGGCATCGAATCTCCGGGGCTGACCAGTTGCCTGGCGCTGGCCGACCGGGTGGTAAAAATACTAGCCGCTCCGCATTCCTTGTAGCAGCTGGCGAAGCCTGCGTTCGGCTGCGTTCGGCTGCGTTCGGCTGCGAAGCAGTCGTAAAACCTGCCCATGCGGTTTACCTGGTAGACCGCAATGCCTGAATTCACGACTGCTGCGCAGCCGAACGCAGGCTTCGCCAGCTGCTACAAAGGCGCGTACGGCGTGACCGATGATCAGCGTTTACGATGTTGCCAGCCGCGAGGGCTATTCTTGGCAATGCGCCCATCGTCATGGGAGACCTCTGATGATCAACGTACGCACTGCCCGCATGCTCGCCGATTACAGGCGCTGGGCCGATCAGCGACTCTTCGACAGCCTCATGGCGCTGCCACCGGAAGAGCTCAACCGCAAGCGGGTGTCGGTGTTCAACAACATCATCGGCACCTTGAACCACATCTACGTGGTGGACTGCATCTGGCAAGCACATCTGGAGGGCCGAGGGCACGACTTCAAAACCTCCCATGACCTGCTCCATACCGAACTCCCCGAGCTGCGAATGGCGCAACAGGAGATCGATCAATGGTTCTGTGGATGGACCTCGGCCCAGACCGACGATTCGCTGGATCAACCGATCGAATTCACCTCTGTCTCGGGGGAAAGCGGGGTCATGAGCGCCGGCGCGATGCTGTTGCATGTGGTCAACCACGCCAGTTATCACCGAGGCTGGGTGGTCCAGATGTATGTCGAGATTCCGGCCCTGCCGCCGATCACTGATCTGCCGGTATTTCTGCGCGATGTTCCGGGGTACTGAGTCATCGCTGACTTAAGCAAATCCCTGTGGGAGCGACCTGTGGCGAGGGGGCTCGCCCCCGTTGGGCTGCGCAGCAGCCCCAAAATCTCTGATGTACCAAAGATCTTGTGAGTGCTGCGCACTCAAACGGGGGCAAGCCCCCTCGCCACAGGCCGCTCCCACAGGGGGGCTTCTTTGTCAGTGAATGAGTGTCAAGCCTGAGGAATCAAACTCTGCCGGCAATCGAGCACCAAGAGCGCACCACCCAGTTCGCTGCTGCCGACTTCCAGCGTAAACCCATGCAAACTGACAATCGCCGCGACGATCGACAGGCCCAGCCCGAAACCGCTTTGCGGGTTACCGCCCTCGGCGCGATAGAAGCGCTGGAACACCGCTTCACGTTCGGCCAGCGCAATGCCGGGGCCGGAGTCGAGTACTTCGATTCGCGTATGCCCAGCGTCATTCAACCCACGTAAAATCACCTTGCCACCCGGCGGTGTGAATTTGATCGAGTTGCTCAGCAAATTCGCCACGGCTTCGAACAGCAGCGCCCGGTCGCCGTTGAGCCGGGGCAGGGACTCGGGCAGTTGCAGTTCAAAAGTCAGTTCGCCTTCTTCCGCCAGCGGCAGATAAAAGTCATGCAACTCTTGCAGCAACGGCACCGGGTCCAGTTGCACGAAACCCGAACGGCGCTGGCGATCCTCCAGCTCGGAAATTCGCAACAGTCCACGAAAACGCGCCATCAAGGTATCGGCTTCGCCGAGCACCGAATCCAGTTGCACGGCCAGCGTCGAACCGTCATCGGCCTGCTGCTGAATCCTGTACAGCTGCGCCCGCAAGCGCGTCAGTGGTGTGCGCAGGTCATGGGCGATGTTGTCGCACACGCCCTTGACCTCGTTCATCAAGCGCTCGATGCGTTCGAGCATGGCGTTGACGATGGCGGCGAGCATGTCCAGCTCGTCACGGCGGTTGGACAGCGGCAGGCGCCGGGTCAGGTCACCGGCGACGATGGCTTCGGCGCTGGCCTGGATTGCCCGGATCCGCCGCAGCGGTCGCCGTCTCAATAAATGCCAGCCGGCGATGCCGGGCAGAATGGTCAGCGACACGCCCCACAGCAGCGCGTGCAGGATGATCCGGGTCACGGCAAACAGCGAACCGTTGTCCCGCACCAGCACCAGCCAGCGACCGTCCAGGGTCCGGGTCGCCGCAGCATCGCAGCCGTCGGCGGGCAGAGTCGGGTCGTCGGCGTCGACGCAGTCGCTGAGGATGTGAATCTTGCCGTCCAGCGGCAGGCCTTGGGGGATCTGGCGCAAGGGGCCGCTGAGGTAGTGCTGCTGGTCATCGAACAGGCCATAGGCATCGATGCCGCGAATGTCGAAGGTCACACTGGCGGCGAGGGCGTCCTCCAGTTGCTCGCCCTGGAAGCGAGAAAACAAATGCTGGCGTTGCATCAACGAATGCTTGGCCAGGGTGTCCAGGTAGCTGGACACCTCGTAATACATGACCCCCATGAGAATCCCGCTCCAGGCCACGAACAGCGAACTGTAGAGCGCCAGCAAGCGGCTGCTGGAGGAGCGCCAGCCTTTAGAGGGGTTCAGCAATGACATAACCCGAGCCTCGCACCGTCCGAATCAGTGGGACTTTGCCTGGCGGGTCGATCTTTTTGCGCAGCCGGCCGATGTGCACGTCGATCAGGTTGGTGCCAGGGTCGAAGTGATAACCCCAGACCTCTTCGAAAATCATCATCCGCGACAGAATCTGCCCGGTGTTGCGCATCAGAAATTCCAGCAACTTGTACTCGGTGGGCAACAGCGTCAGCAACTGGCTGTCGCGGCTGGCCTCGTGGCTGATCAGGTTCAGCTCCAGATCGGCCACGCGCAATGTGGTGGCCTGGGCGGTCACGGTGTTTTGCCGGCGCAGCAAGACTTCGACCCGGGCGGCCATTTCATCGGTGGCGAACGGTTTGGTCAGGTAATCGTCGCCGCCGGCGCGCAGGCCGCGAACCCGTTCATCGACATCGGAGAGGGCGCTGATCATCAGGATCGGCGTGGCCACGCCCATGGTGCGCAGGGTGGTGACAATCGCCAGACCATCGAGCTCCGGCAGCATGCGGTCGAGGGTGATCAGGTCGTAGTCGCCACTGACCGCGCGCTCCAGGCCTTCGCGGCCATTGTCGACCCAATCCACGTCGAGGCCGTGGCTACTCAGTTCGGCGACGATTTCCCGGGCGGTCACAGCGTCGTCTTCGATGGTCAAGATGCGGGTCATAAGGGCTTGCCTGGTTAGGTGTTCAAGACGTTGCACGGCATTTTGCCAAGAAATGATCGATGGTTTTCTAAATAAAATTTCATGCAGGCCTCGTTTTGATCAATGCATAAAACCCGCCGATATGGCCGGCTCCTTGCAAACTGCATGACCCTGAGAAGTTCATTGTTTTCAACACATTGAAATAGAACGATTTATCCAAGTGACGCGACTGGCACGTTGACTGCAATTGCTCGTTTGACGAGTTGTAACACCTGCCTGGAGCACTACAACAATGAACAGATCCTCTGATGGTTTTTATCCTGTCGCAGATGAGTTCAGCACGCTCTCGGGCGTATCCTGGGCGGCGATCTTCGCCGGGGCCGCGGCGGCTGCGGCGTTGTCGCTGATCCTCGTGCTGCTTGGTTTTGGCCTGGGTTTTTCGGCGGTTTCGCCGTGGGCCCATGAAGGCGTCAGCGCCAAAAGCCTGGGTATCTCGACGATTGTCTGGCTGGCCTTTACCCAGATCGTGGCGTCCGGGCTCGGCGGCTACATCGCCGGTCGCCTGCGAGTGAGGTGGGCCTACATGCACGGCGATGAGGTCTACTTCCGCGATACGGCCCATGGCTTCCTGGCCTGGTGTATCGCGACGTTGGTGACCGCGACCCTGGTGGTCGGCTCGGTCAGCAACATTGTCAGTGGCGGCGTGCAGGCCGGGGCCACGGTCGCCGGCGGTACCGCCAGCGCCATGACCCAGGCTGCCGGCAGCGCGGTCGGTAATACCGACAGTGACCCTTACGGTTACTTCGTCGACAGCCTGTTTCGCGATGATCGGCCAGTCGCCGTCAGCGAGGACGCCGTCAATGGCACCGTCACCCGGATCTTCGCGCGCAGCCTGCGTAACGACGGTCAATTGGCGCCCGAGGATCGGACCTACCTGGCACAACTGGTCGCCCAACGGACCAACCTCACTCAAGAGGACGCCGAACGTCGTGTCGATGAAGTCTATGCCCGCACCCAAAAAGCCGTCGCCGACGCCAAACTGGCGGCGCAACAAGCGGCCGACACCGCAGCCAAAGTCGCAGCCTTGACCGCGTTGTGGATGTTCGTCGCGTTGCTGGCCGGTGCATTTTTTGCCAGCCTCGCCGCGATCTTCGGCGGTCGTCGTCGGGATGCCGTGGAGTACCTGGAAACCGATGCCTACGTGACCACCACCACAACCACGACGCTGCCACCTGTTCGCTAACCCAGGAGAACCATCATGCGCTCTATATTGCTGCTCCTTCTCGGCGTACCGATCCCGATCATCATTCTGATTGCCTTGCTCACGTGACCCCTTCGAGGCGCTTGCCTGCGCCGCTTCTATCTCCGGTAGAAGCGGCGTTTTGCTTTTCTGATGCCCAAGCAGCGAGAATCGCCCCATCGGGAGCACATCCGCTCCCACTTTTAATGTTGTGTTGCCTGACAGGAGAAATACCTTGGACAAAAAGGAAAGCAAACGGCAACTGGTGGCGATGCTCGAAAGCGGGTGTTCGAAGACCGAAATTTTCAAGACGCTGTCCGGCGGCGAGATCAAGGATCGGGTGCTGGCGTACTGGATCGGTGCCTATGCGGACCCTGCGCTGTGTCAGCGGCACTCCGGCAAGATCAAGACATTACTTTTTCTGACGATTGCTCAAGCGTTGCTCGGTGCAGTCTTCGGGTTCTTCCTCGGCTCGATGATCGGACCAGGTGCCGCCGTGTTTTTTACCCTGTTTGCCGCAGGGGTGCCGCTGCTGTTCGCCTGGGGCTTTTATAAGAACGTTGCGCAGGCCTACACCATTTACGTGATCCTGTCCCTGAGCCAGTTTCCGCGAATGTTCCAGGGGTTTGAGGAAGATCCGCTGCTGACGCTCGTCGGTGCCGGGATCACCCTGGGCATGGTGTTTTTTGTCGCGTACCTCAAAACGCTGTTGTTCCCGGACCTGGGATTCCTCGGCTCGAAGAAGGTCAAAGGACACTACGTGTTTTCCAGCTGAAGATCGGTGCCGGGCGCGGCAGAAATGGAATGCTTGAGGACGCCTTCGCGGGCAAGTCGGATCGCCGCACCGCTCGCTTCTACAGGTCATGCGCCGATCATGTGGGCGCTGACGATCGTTCCCACGCAGAGCGTGGGAACGATCGTTGTGGCTCAGTTAATCGGCGTAGCGACAAACACCTCAAGCCCCTCGGCATACTCTGTGAACGCGCTGATCCGCGGAAACTGCGCGGCCTGCACCTGATCCGGCACCATCAGGTTGGTAAAGCTCCAGGCCACCGCCAGGGTAATCCCGTCCTGCGCAATCGAACCGTCGGTTTTCAGCGGCTGTTTTTCCAACTCCCGCTCCAGCGCCGAATACGCCGCGGCCAATTGCACTTCGACCCGTTCCACCCAGGGCGCGTACTGAATCTCCGCTGGCCGCAGGTTGCGTTCGTAGTAAAGCTGAACCGACTTTTCGCACGCCGCCAACGTCAGGCCGATCAGTCGTAGCGAGCGCAAGCGTTGCTCCAGATTGTTGGGTATCAGGCTTTTACCCGGCGCGGCCAGAGCCTCCAGGTAATCGATGATCAGCGTCGAATCCATCAACACCTCGCCATCATCCAGCACCAGGGTCGGCGCCTTCACCACGGGGTTGATCTGCTGGAACTGCTCGAAGTTTCTGAACACCGAAACCGAATCGTGCTCCAGCGGTATGCCCAGGCACTTGGCGGAAATGGCGACGCGTCGCACGTAGGGCGAATCCAGCATGCCGATCAGTTTCATTGAGCCTTTCCTTCAGACGGTCCTTGGGGGATGGACAACCTTAGCTGAGGTTCAGCGACCTGCAAACGGCCTCGTGCTAATCCTCAAAGGCTAATCCTCAAAGCCTACCTGCTCATGAATCTCATCGACCTTCAATTCCAGTCGATAAGCCACGGCGATAAACAGCGCCTGGCACAGGCACAAGGTCGCACTCAGCGAGCGGAAGGCAAACGAACTGCCTTCGTTGACCAACAGCACGGTGTTGGCGCGCTTGGCCAAAGGGGAAAGGTTGCTGTCGGTGATGATCAGGGTTTTCGCCTGATTGTGCTGGGCAATACGCAGACAGTGCTGGGTTTCCTTGCCGTAGGGCGTGAAGCTGATGGCGATCACCAGGTCATTGGCGCGCACGCTGCGCATCTGCTCGCGGTAACTGCCGCCGAGGCCCGACACCAGGTGGATGCGCTTATTGGTGTGTTGCAGGTTGTAGACCAGGTAATCGGCCACCGCGAACGAGCGGCGCACCCCGACCACGTAGATGTTGTCGGCATTCACCACCAGGTCCACGGCTTTGTCGAAGGCCTGGTCATCGAGTTCCAGCCCCAGCCGTTCAATGCCCGACAGGGTGGCATTGATGCATTCGCGCGCCAGATCGCCCCCGCTGGCCTTCTGCGACTTGTTGGCGATCATGCTGCGGATGCGTTGCTGGTAGTTCTGCACCGGCGTGGTTTTGTGGGTGTAAGCCTCGCGAAACAGCGCCTGCATTTCGCTGAAACCACTGAAGCCGAAACGCTGGGAAAAACGCACGATGGCCGATGGGTGCACTTCGCATTCACGGGCGATGTCGCTGATGCGGTCGACCATGATCCGGTCGCTCTGCTGGCTCATGTAGCTGGCGATGCGTTTGAGCTGGCGCGGCAGGCTTTCGTATTCATCGGTGATCAGCTGCAACAAACGCTCGGCGTTGATCGGAGGGCTGGCGAGATCGCTGTCGGGCGTGCTCTCGGTCGTAGCCGGCTGATCGGTGCGGGACATAAGGAATCCTTCTGGCTTGTTCTCATAGAGATGACAGGCGGGTCATCCCCTGACAATAGGTTGGCTGTGCGCAGTCTACAGGGTAGGCCGGAATAAAATCTTGAGCTTGCGGCTGCCATGGGGTCTGCTGAAACGATGCACTGTGTCTGGAACGCTTGTGTGAAAGTTTATTGGAAAAAATATTCCACGTAAAAAATATTTAGAATAATTATTGATTGTTCGGTCCCGGTCGTTTTAGTCTGCATCCACCAAGAGTGTTCGGTGCCTTCATCGCCCCGAACGCAGGCTGATAAAAATAACAGGAGCCAGCATGGGCCAGACTCGTTTTGCCAGTGGGCGTCAATTGGATCTGATTTGCCTGGGGCGCCTAGGCGTCGACCTCTATGCGCAGCAAGTCGGGGCGCGGCTGGAGGATGTGAGCAGTTTCGCCAAATACCTCGGTGGTTCGTCCGCCAACATCGCTTTCGGCACCGCTCGGCTGGGTCTGAAATCGGCGATGCTGAGCCGGGTGGGGGACGACCACATGGGCCGCTTCCTCGTTGAATCGCTGACCCGTGAAGGCTGCGACGTCAGCGGCATCAAGGTCGATCCGGAACGCCTGACCGCCATGGTCCTGCTGGGCCTCAAGGACCGCGAAACCTTTCCCCTGGTGTTCTACCGCGAAAATTGCGCCGACATGGCGTTGCGCGCCGAAGACATCAACGAAGCCTTTATCGCCTCCAGCAAAACCTTGCTGATCACCGGCACCCATTTCTCCACCGACGGCGTCTACAAGGCGAGCATCCAGGCGCTGGACTATGCCGAGAAGCACAACGTCAAACGGGTGCTGGACATCGATTATCGCCCGGTGCTCTGGGGGCTGGCCGGCAAGGCGGACGGCGAAACCCGGTTCGTCGCCGATCAGAACGTCAGCCAGCACGTACAGAAAATTCTTTCGCGTTTCGACCTGATCGTTGGCACTGAAGAAGAGTTTTTGATTGCCGGCGGTTCCGAGGATTTGCTCACTGCGCTGCGAAATGTCCGGCAACTGAGCTCGGCCACATTGGTGGTCAAGCTTGGCCCGCAAGGCTGCACGGTGATTCATGGGGTGATTCCGGCGCGTCTCGAAGATGGCGCGATCTACCCCGGCGTGCGCGTCGAAGTGCTGAATGTGCTGGGGGCCGGCGATGCCTTCATGTCGGGTTTCCTCAGCGGCTGGCTGGAGGACGCCAGCGACGAGCGCTGCTGCCAGTTGGCCAATGCCTGCGGCGGTCTGGTGGTGTCGCGCCATGCCTGCGCCCCGGCGATGCCGACCCGCGCCGAACTCGACTATCTATTCAACAGCCCGGTACCGATCACCCGGCCGGATCAGGACGCCGTGTTGCAGCGTCTGCATCAAGTCAGCGTGCCGCGCAAACAGTGGAAGCAACTGTTCATCTTCGCCTTCGACCATCGCGGGCAATTGGTGGAGCTGGCCCACAAGGGCGGGCGCGATCTGAACGCTATCGGCGAACTCAAACAACTCTTTATCAAAGCCGTGGAGCGGGTCGAAGCGGATTTTCGTGAGCAGGGCGTCGAGGCTGATGTCGGCTTGCTGGCCGATCAACGCTTCGGTCAGGACTCGCTGAACGCTGCCACCGGTCGCGGCTGGTGGGTGGCACGGCCGGTGGAAGTGCAGGGTTCGCGGCCATTGGCGTTCGAACACGGGCGCTCGATCGGCAGCAACCTGATCGCCTGGCCACAAGAGCAGATCATCAAATGCCTGGTGCAATTCCACCCCGACGACGAGCCGTTGCTGCGTCTGGAGCAGGAAGCGCAGATCAAGGGTTTGTATCAAGCCTCGCAAGTCAGCGGTCATGAACTGCTGCTGGAAATCATTCCGCCCAAGGATCACCCGTCGACGCATCCGGACGTGCTGTATCGCGCGCTCAAACGCCTCTACAACCTGGGCATCTACCCGGCGTGGTGGAAGATCGAAGCGCAAAGCGCCGAGGAATGGAAACAGCTCGATGAACTGATTCAAGAACGCGATCCGTATTGCCGTGGCGTGGTGCTGCTGGGCCTGAATGCGCCAGCGGCGGCCTTGGCCGAAGGGTTTCAGCAGGCCAGCCAGAGCCAGACCTGCCGAGGTTTCGCCGTAGGCCGGACGATTTTCCAGGAGCCGAGCCGCGCGTGGTTGGCCGGTGAAATCGACGACGAAACGCTGATCCGCCAGGTGCAGGGCACGTTCGTCGAATTGATCGACGCCTGGCGCACAGCCCGCGCTTGATGGAACACCGCAATACCTGTGGGAGCGGGCTTGCCCGCGATGACGGCGGCACATTCAACATAAATGTGACAGCTAGATCGCTATCGCGGGCAAGTCGAATCGTCGCACCGCCACTCCCACAGGGTTTTGTGCCGCTCTTACTGGTTATGTAAAACAATAAAAGGTGCAGCCATGCCCGCTATCCGAATTGGCATCAACCCGATCTCCTGGAGCAACGACGACTTGCCGTCCCTCGGTGGCGAGACGCCGTTGAGCACCGCCCTCAGCGAAGGCAAGGAAATCGGCTACGAAGGCTTCGAACTCAACGGTAAATTCCCCAAGGATGCCAAAGGCGTCGGTGACGTGCTGCGGCCTTACGATCTGGCGCTGGTCTCCGGCTGGTATTCCAGCCGTCTGGCCCGCCGTTCCGTGGCCGAGGAAATCGACGCCATCGGCAGCCATGTCGAGCTGCTGGCAAAGAACGGCGCCAAGGTGCTGGTCTATGGCGAAGTCGCTGACTCGATTCAAGGCCAGCGCATTCCGCTGGTCGAGCGCCCACGTTTCCATACCGAGCAGGCGTGGCAGGAATACGCCGACAAACTCACCGAACTGGCACGCTTCACCTTGTCCCAGGGCGTGCGCCTGGCGTATCACCATCACATGGGCGCCTATGTCGAATCTCCGGCCGATATCGACAAACTGATGGCGTTGACCGGCAGTGAAGTCGGCCTGCTGTTCGATTCGGGCCACTGCTACATGGGCGGCGGTGAACCCTTGCAGGTGCTGCGCAAACACATCGAACGCATCTGCCACGTGCATTTCAAGGACGTGCGCAAACCGGTGGTGCAACTGGCGCGCAACAACCTGTGGAGCTTCCCGGACTGCATCATCAACGGCACGTTCACCGTGCCCGGCGATGGCGACATCGACTTCGGCGCCTTGCTCGACGTCCTGCTGGGCGCCGATTACCACGGTTGGCTGGTGGTGGAAGCCGAGCAGGATCCAGCGGTGGCACCGAGTTACGTCTACGCCAAAAAAGGCTATGACACCTTACGCGCACTGCTCAACGAGAGGACCGCGCGATGAGCCTGTTGGTCAAAAGCAATGCACGCGGCCGGACCATGGTTGAGTTGGGGCAAGGGGAGCTGGAATACGTCGGCTTCGCCGCTTACCGCCTGAGCCTCGGCGAAACCCTGCCTGTCAGCGCCGGCGACAAGGAACTGTGCCTGGTGCTGCTCAGCGGCCGGGTCAGCATCAAGGGTGAAGCGCCGGGGCAGGGCGCGTTCGATTGGGACAACATTGGCGATCGCCAATCGGTGTTCGAAGACAAATCGCCGTTCGCGGCGTACTTGCCACCGGGCAGTCAGGCGCAAGTGGTCGCGCTCAGCGACGTGCAAATCGCCGTTTGCTCTGCGCCTGGCTCCACTACTGAAGCTAAAAGCGAAAAGATCGCAGCCTTCGGCAGCTCCTACAGCCCACGGCTGATCAAACCCGACAGCATGAAACGCAGCGTGCGCGGCAAGGGCGCCAACACCCGCTACGTCTGCGACATCCTGCCAGACACCGAACCGGCCCATTCGCTGCTGGTGGTGGAAGTGCGCACACCGTCCGGGCACTCGTCGAGCTACCCGCCGCACAAGCACGACACCGACGATCTGCCGCATCAGAGCTTTCTCGAAGAAACCTATTACCACCAGATCAACCCGCCCCAGGGTTTCGTGTTCCAGCGGGTCTATACCGACGACCGCAGCATTGATCAGGCCATGGCCGTGGAAAACAGTGATCTGGTGGTCGTGCCCAAGGGCTATCACCCGGTCAGCGTGCCCTACGGCTACGAGTCGTATTACCTGAACGTGATGGCCGGACCGAAACGCGTCTGGCAGTTCCATAACGATCCGCAGCACAGTTGGCTGCTTGATCTCTGAACTAAAAAGCCTGAATTACAACATCCGAACGGAGAACAAGAACAATGAGTGACGCCCCGGTAATAGGTCATTACATCGACGGTCAGGTGCAGGACAGCGGCAGCGAGCGGTTCAGCAATGTCTTCAATCCGGCCACCGGTAGCGTTCAGGCGCGAGTCGGGCTGGCCAGTCAGAAAACCGTGGACGACGCCGTCGCCTCAGCGCTGAAGGCGTTCCCGGCGTGGTCCGAGCAATCGTCCCTGCGCCGTTCGCGGGTGATGTTCAAGTTCAAGGAACTGCTCGACCGTCATCACAACGAACTGGCGGAAATCATCAGCCGCGAACACGGCAAGGTGTTCTCGGACGCCAAGGGCGAAGTGACGCGCGGCATCGAAATCGTCGAGTACGCCTGCGGTGCGCCGAACCTGCTGAAAACCGAGTTCAGCGACAACATTGGCGGTGGCATCGACAACTGGAACCTGCGCCAGCCGTTGGGTGTTTGTGCCGGCGTTACCCCGTTCAACTTCCCGGTGATGGTGCCGCTGTGGATGATCCCGATTGCGCTGGTCACCGGTAACTGTTTCATCCTCAAACCGTCCGAGCGCGACCCGTCGGCCAGTTTGCTGATGGCGAAATTATTGACCGAAGCCGGTTTGCCGGACGGTGTGTTCAACGTGGTCCAGGGCGACAAGACAGCGGTCGACGCCTTGCTGCAACACCTGGACATCGAGGCGATTTCCTTTGTCGGTTCGACGCCGATTGCCGAGTACATCCACCAGCAAGCGACTTCGCGCGGCAAACGCGTACAGGCGCTGGGCGGGGCGAAGAACCACATGATCGTCATGCCCGATGCCGATCTGGATCAAGCGGCCGATGCGCTGATCGGCGCCGCGTACGGCTCGGCCGGTGAGCGCTGCATGGCGATTTCGATTGCCGTGGCCGTCGGTGATGTCGGCGACCAACTGATTGCCAAACTGTTGCCGCGCATTGATCAACTGAAAGTCGGCAACGGCATGCAGAGCGACAGCGACATGGGGCCGCTGGTGACCGCCGAGCACAAAGCCAAGGTCGAGGGCTTTATCGGCGAAGGCGTGGCCCAGGGCGCGCAGCTGATTGTCGACGGGCGCAACTTCAAGGTGCCGGGCGCCGAGAATGGCTTCTTCGTTGGCGCGACGCTGTTCGACAACGTCACGACCGAGATGAGCATTTACCAACAAGAGATCTTCGGCCCGGTGCTGGGCATCGTGCGCGTGCCGGATTTCGCCAGCGCCGTGGCACTGATCAACGCCCATGAGTTCGGCAATGGCGTGTCCTGTTTCACCAGCGATGGCGGCATTGCTCGCTCGTTTGCCCGCAACATCAAGGTCGGCATGGTCGGCATCAACGTACCGATTCCGGTACCGATGGCCTGGCACTCGTTTGGCGGCTGGAAGCGCTCGCTGTTCGGTGATCACCACGCTTACGGTGAAGAAGGCATCCGCTTCTACAGCCGCTACAAAAGCGTGATGCAGCGCTGGCCCGACAGCATCGCCAAGGGCGCTGAATTCAGCATGCCGACTGCCAAATAATTCACTTGTGCGGAGAACAACAAAAATGAGCAAACCCCTGCGTTTCGCCCTGAACCGTATGGTCGCCCCACGTTTGTCCCTGCCCGCGTTCATCGAGTTGGCGGTGACGCTCAAGGCCGATGCCATCGAGATCCGCAACGACCTCAAGGGCGTCGAGATCGAGGACGGCACCGCGCCCGAACACGTGCGTGAGCTGTGCGCGGCCAAAGGCATCACCGTGCTGTCGATCAACGCGCTGTATCCGTTCGATGTCTGGAATGACGAGCGCCGCGCACACGCGCTGAAGCTTGCTGCGTATGCCCGTGATTGCGGCGCGCAGGGTTTGGTGATGTGCCCGTTGAACGACCGCGCCGATCCACGAACCGAAGCGCAGCGTGCTTCCGGGCTGCGCACGGCGTTGAGTGAACTGGCGCCGATCCTGCGTGATCACGGCATCCTCGGTTTCATCGAGCCGCTGGGTTTCGAAGAGTGTTCGCTGCGGCGCAAACGCACCGCAGTCGATGCAATCAAGGCCATCGGTGGGCTGGATGTGTTCCGTCTGGTGCATGACACCTTTCACCATCACCTGGCCTGCGAACATGAGTTCTTCCCCGAGCTGACCGGGCTGGTGCACATCTCCGGTGTCGAAGATGCCGAGGCACCGCTGGCGACCATCCGCGACGGCCATCGGGTGCTGGTGGGCGAGGGCGACATCCTCGGCAACGCGGCGCAGATCGAAACCCTGCTCGCTACCGGCTACAGCGGCTACCTGTCGTTCGAACCGTTCGCCGACAGCGTCCATGGCCTGGCGGATATCCAGACGGCGATTGGCGCGAGCATGGATCACCTGCAGAAATCCCAAGGTTAATGGAGAACCCTGTGGGAGCGGGCTTGCCCGCGATGGCGGCAGCACATTCAACATTGATGTGTCAGGTAGATCGCTATCGCGGGCAAGCCCGCTCCCACAGTTGATCGCATTCCACAGCACACACCGGATTTAGCTTCAAAGGAAGGTGCAAACATGACCACAACAAGACTGACCATGGCCCAGGCCCTGGTGAAATTCCTCGATAACCAGTACATCGAGGTCGATGGGGTTCAGAGCAAATTCGTCACCGGGATCTTTACCATTTTCGGCCACGGTAACGTGCTGGGTCTGGGGCAAGCCCTGGAACAGGACAGCGGCGACCTGATCGTCCATCAGGGGCGCAACGAGCAAGGCATGGCCCACGCCGCCATCGGTTTCGCCAAGCAACACCTGCGGCGCAAGATCTACGCCTGTTCTTCATCGGTGGGCCCGGGTGCGGCGAACATGCTGACCGCTGCCGCGACGGCCACCGCCAACCGTATTCCCTTGCTGTTGTTGCCCGGCGACGTTTATGCGTGCCGCCAACCCGACCCGGTGTTGCAGCAGATCGAGCAGTTTCACGACCTGAGCATCAGCACCAACGATGCGTTCAAGGCCGTGAGCAAATACTGGGACCGGATCAACCGTCCCGAGCAACTGATGACCGCGGCGATCCACGCCATGCGCGTGCTCACCGACCCCGCCGAAACCGGCGCGGTGACCCTGGCCTTGCCGCAAGACGTGCAGGCCGAGGCTTACGACTATCCCGATTACTTCCTGCAAAAACGCGTGCACCGCATCGAGCGCCGCCCGGCCACCGAAGCGATGCTCGGTGATGCGTTAGCCCTGTTCAAAGGCAAGCGCAAGCCACTGATCATCTGCGGCGGTGGGGTCAAATACTCCGGCGCAAACGCAGCGTTGCAGGCGTTCGCCGAGCGCTTCGATATTCCTTTCGCCGAAACCCAGGCCGGCAAAAGCGCGGTGGTGTCCAGCCATCCGCTGAACGTCGGCGGGATCGGCGAAACCGGTTGCCTGGCGGCGAATCTGTTGGCCAAGGATGCTGATTTGATTATCGGTGTGGGTACTCGCTACAGCGATTTCACCACCGCGTCGAAGTCCTTGTTCAAGCACCCGGATGTGCAATTTCTCAACCTCAATATCAGCCCCTGCGATGCCCTGAAGCTCGACGGCGTGCAGCTGCTGGCGGACGCCAAAACCGGTTTGCAGGCACTGGCCGAAGCGTTGGGCGACTATCGCTCCAGCTGGGGCGATCAACCTCGCCAGGCCAAGGCGCAACTGGATGAGGAAGTCGATCGAATTTATCAGGTCGAATACCAGGCGAAAGATTTCGTCCCCGAAATCAACGATCACCTGGATCCGGCAGTGCTGCGCGAATTCATCGAGCTGACCGGTTCCTGCCTGACCCAGAGCCGGGTGCTCGGCGTGCTCAATGAAACCCTGGCCGATGACGCCGTGATCGTCGCCGCCGCCGGCAGTCTGCCCGGTGACTTGCAGCGCAGCTGGCGTAGCAAGGGCGTGAACACTTACCACGTCGAGTACGGTTATTCGTGCATGGGTTACGAGGTGAACGCCGCACTGGGCGTGAAGCTCGCCGAGCCTGAGCGCGAGGTCTACGCACTGGTGGGCGACGGCTCCTACATGATGCTGCACTCGGAGCTGGCGACCTCGATCCAGGAGCGACGCAAGATCAACGTGGTGCTGCTGGACAACATGACCTTCGGCTGCATCAACAACCTGCAAATGGAACACGGCATGGACAGCTTCGGCACCGAGTTCCGTTTCCGTAATCCGGAAACCGGCAAGCTCGATGGCGGCTTCGTGCCGGTGGATTTCGCCATGAGCGCAGCGGCGTACGGCTGCAAGACTTACAAAGTGAACACCGTTGAAGAGTTGCAAGCTGCGTTGGCGGATGCGCGGTTGCAGACGGTGTCGACGCTGATCGATATCAAGGTCCTGCCCAAAACCATGATTCACAAATACCTGTCGTGGTGGCGGGTCGGCGTGGCGCAAGTCTCCACCAGCGCCCGCACCGATGCGGTGGCCAAGACCCTCAATGAGCGACTGGCCAAGGCCCGTCAATACTGATTGCCCTGAACGAACCCACAGGAGTGTTTATATGTCTTTGCTTTCCAATTCGTTGCGGATCGGCGTTATCGGCACCGGGGCCATCGGCCAGGATCATATCCGTCGTTGCAGCCAGACCTTGCTCAACAGCCAGGTTGTCGCGGTCACCGACATCAATTTGCAGCAAGCGGCCAAGGTCGTTTCCGATCTGAAACTGACTGCCGAGGTCTATCCCGACGGTCATGCGCTGATCAAGGCACCGGAAGTCGAAGCGATCCTCGTGACCTCTTGGGGCCCGAGCCACGAAGAGTTCGTACTGGCGGCGATTGCCGCGGGCAAACCGGTGTTCTGCGAAAAGCCGCTGGCGGTCACCGCCGAAGGCTGCCGCAAGATCGTCGAGGCCGAAGTGGCCCACGGCAAGCGTCTGGTGCAGGTCGGTTTCATGCGCCCATACGATGAAGGTTATCGGGCGTTGAAAGCCGTGATCGACAGCGGCCAGATCGGCGAGCCGTTGATGCTGCATTGCGCCCACCGCAACCCGACCGTGGGCGAGAACTACAAGACCGACATGGCGATCACCGACACACTGATCCATGAGCTGGACGTGTTGCGCTGGTTGCTCGACGACGATTATGTGTCGGTGCAGGTGGTGTTCCCACGCAAGACCAGCAAGGCCCACGCTCATTTGAAAGACCCGCAGATCGTGCTGCTGGAAACCGCCAAGGGCACGCGCATCGATGTGGAAGTGTTCGTCAATTGCCAATACGGCTACGACATCCAGTGCGAAGTGGTGGGGGAGACCGGCATCGCCAAACTGCCGGAGCCGTCGCAGGTTCAGTTACGCAGCGGGGCGAAGCTGTCGAATGCGATTCTGATGGACTGGAAGGATCGCTTCATCGCCGCGTATGACGTCGAGTTGCAGGCGTTTATCGATGGCGTGCGGGCCGGGCAGGTCGGCGGGCCGTCGGCGTGGGATGGTTACGCGGCGGCGGTGGCGGCTGATGCCTGCATCGAAGCGCAGAACAGCGGCCAGATCGTAAAAGTCGGCCTGCCAGACCGCCCCCGTTTCTACGGCTAACAAAACCTGATCTTCGCTGACACTCATCGATCATGTAGGAGCTGCCGCAGGCTGCGATCTTTTGACTTCGCTTTTTAGAATCAAGATCAAAAGATCGCAGCCTTCGGCAGCTCCTACAGGGGACGGCGTCGATTCTGGTTAAGGAGAACAAAAAACATGCGCATCGCACTAGACCCCTACATGTACCGCAACCTGTCCCTGGGCAAGATGGTCGACAAGGTTGCCGAGCTCGGTTACGAACACATCGAGCTGTCGCCCCGGGAAGATTTCCTGCCGTTCTATAAAGCCCCGCGGGTCGACAAGGCGCGGATCAAGGAATTCCGTAAAGCCCTGAGCGACACCGGGGTCAAACTCTCTTCCTTATTACCGATGTACCACTGGGCCGCCGCCGACGAAGGTTTGCGTGTGGCCGCCGTGCGTAACTGGAAGCGCGCGATCCAGATTGCCGTGGAGATGGACTGCGAACTGGTCAACACCGAGTTCACCGGCCAGTCGGACAGCCCGCTGGTGTGCGAAAACCAGTTCATGCGCTCCATGGACGAGTTGATCCCCGAGTTTGAACGCGAAGGCATCAAGCTCGATATCCAGGCTCATCCTTACGATTTCTGCGAGCGCAATAACGAGTCCGTGGACATCATTCGCGGGCTGGACCGTGACTGGATCAACTACCTCTACGCCGCTCCGCACACGTTTTTCTATGACGACGGTGTCGGTGATATCGCCTCGATGCTCAAGTACGCCGGGTCGAAACTGACGCACCTGATCATCGCCGACACCTACAACCACAAGGCTTCCTCGGGCTTGCGCTACATCGTCAACCCGCCGGGCGTCACCGCCACCGTGCACCAGCATCTGGACATCGGCCAGGGCGAGGTCAACTGGGAAGCGTTTTTCGGCACATTGCGCGAGATCAAATTCGATGGCATCGCCACGGTCTCGGTATTCGCCTGGGAAGACCGGCCGGACGAGTCCAACCGCATAATGCTCGAACGCGTCAAAAGCGAACTCTGCCGCTGACGGACCTTACACAAAACCTGTGGGAGCGGGCTTGTGTGGCGAGGGGGCTTGCCCCCGTTGGGGCGCGAAGCACCCCTAAAACCAATCACCGCGATCTTGAATTTAGAAAGCAGTGACTGGTTTTACGACTGCTTCGCAGTCGAACGGGGGCAAGCCCCCTCGCCACACAAGCCCGCTCCCACAGGGGCCGCGTTCTATAAGGAGAATACTTTCATGCGTATCGGACTTGTCGGTTACGGCCATGGTGGCCGGTTTTTCCATGCTCCACTGATCAGCAGTTTGCCGGGTGCAGCTTTCGTCGGTGTGGTCACCCGTTCCGCCGAGCGCCGGCAGTTGCTAGCCACGGACCATCCCGGCGTGCCGGCCTTCGACAGCATTGGCCAACTGGTCGAAGCCGGGGTCGATGTGTTGGTGATCTCCACACCGCTCAAAGGTCGCCCGGCGCTGGTGCTCGACGCCATCGAACATGAGGTGGCAGTGGTCAGCGACAAACCGTTCGCTGCCGATGCGCAACAGGCGCAAACCCTGATCACCATGGCCGAGCGCCAGGGCGTGCAACTGAGCGTCTACCAGAACCGGCGCTGGGATTCGGACTTTCTCACCGTGCGCAAACTCATCGAGTCTGGTGCGCTGGGTCAGGTCACCCGTTTCGAATCACGTATCGAGCGCTATTCGCCGCAGTCGGTGAACAACGGCAGCGGCGGCGGTTTCCTGCGCGATCTGGGCAGCCACCTGGTGGATCAGGCGCTCCTGTTGTTCGGCCCCGTCACCCGGGTCTACGCCGAACTGGATTACCTGGAAAAAGGCCAGCCCTTCGACAACGGCTTCTTCATGTCCCTGACCCATGCCAACGGCGTGATCTCGCACTTGGGCGGCAGTTGCCTGCAGAACACCCCCGGCCCGCGCTTTCGCGTGACCGGCACCCAGGGCTGCTACAGCGTCGACGGTCTGGATGGGCAGGAGGCGTCGACCCTCGCCGGGCTTACGCCGAAATCCGAAGGCGAGCGCTGGGGCGTCGAAGAGCACCGGCGTTGGGGATGGTTTGAGCAGGGCGAGGTGCGTGAGCGGGTGCCGTCCGAGCGTGGCTGCTGGAATCAGTTCTATTTGCAGCTACAAACCGCGTTACAGAGCGGTGGCCCACTGCCGGTCGACGCCCGTGATGCACTGGCGACCACCCGCGTACTAGACGCCGCGCGGCTAAGTTTCGAGCGGCATCAAGTGGTGGCACTGAGCCCGTTCGAGAGCCATGGAATAAAATCAGAATAAAATTCTAAAATGAGTTGATATAGAAATTTTTTTCCAATAAAGTCATTTCCAGGTTGCCGACTATCAACGTCCGATCACGCTCAAGCAGGCCTTGAACGGGTGAAGGACGCACCAAAAACAAGAAACAAAAGCCAGGTACCGTCGATGAAAACCTTCAACTCTGCTTTGCATGCTTTACGTTCCGCGCTGCACCTCTCTCGCGACCTGCCTCGCGTCTCGTTTCATTCCTTCTTTCGCTTGCTTTGCGTCGAACGCAACGGCGCCCTGGTCTGCTGTATTCCGGGGGCACCGATTGTCCGCTTGCCCACTCACTGAAATCGTCACGCCTTATCCATAAAACCAACAAGAATGTGGAGAAAGACTTTTCATGAAGACCAAGATCCGTTTCGCCTCGCTGGCCTTGTCCCTGATGTTCGCCAGCGGCGCCGCACTCGCTGACATGAAGATCGGCGTCAGCATGTCGCAGTTCGATGACACCTGGCTGACCTACCTGCGCGAATCCATGGACACCAAAGCCAAGTCCTACCCCGATGGCGTCAAGCTGCAGTTCGAAGACGCCCGCAGCGACGTGGTCAGGCAGTTGAGCCAGGTAGAAAGCTTCATCAGTCAGAAGGTCGACGCCATTGTGGTCAACCCGGTGGATACCGCCGCCACCAAAAAAATCACTGAAGCAGCGGTCAAGGCCGGTATTCCACTGGTGTACGTCAATCGTCGTCCCGATGACATGAACCTGCCCAAAGGCGTGGTCACTGTCGCTTCCAACGATCTGGAGGCCGGCCAGATGCAGATGCAGTACCTGGCCGAAAAAATGGGCGGCAAGGGCGACATCGTGATTCTGCTCGGTGATTTGGCCAACAACTCCACCACCAACCGCACCAAGGGCGTAAAAGAGGTGCTGACCAAGTACCCGAACATCAAGATCGAGCAAGAGCAGTCCGGCATCTGGTCGCGGGACAAGGGCATGACCCTGGTCAACGACTGGCTGACCCAGGGCCGCAAATTCGACGCGGTCGTCTCTAACAACGACGAGATGGCGATTGGCGCGGCAATGGCCCTGCAACAGGCTGGCGTCGCCAAAGGCAGTGTGCTGATTGCCGGTGTCGACGGTACGCCCGACGGTTTGAACGCGGTGAAGAAGGGCTCTCTGCTGGTCTCGGTGTTCCAGGATGCCAAGGGGCAGGCGGACGGTTCGATCGACACGGCGGTGAAAATGGCCAAGAACGAACCGGTCGAGTCGGCCGTGTGGGTGCCGTATCGCTTGATCACGCTGCAAAACGTCGACACCTTCAAATAGCCCGTCCGTTCGATAACAACAATAAGCACGCAAGGTTGCGACGCGACCTTGCTGATGGAGGACCTGATCATGTTCGCTTCAGCGACTGCTTCGAGCACCCCGTTAGTGGGTATCCAGCCAACCGCAACACCTGTCGATGAGCCGTACCTGCTGGAGATCATCAACGTCAGCAAGGGTTTTCCCGGTGTGGTGGCCTTGTCCGACGTACAACTTCGGGTGCGTCCCGGTTCCGTGCTGGCGCTGATGGGCGAGAACGGCGCCGGCAAATCCACCCTGATGAAAATCATTGCCGGCATCTACCAGCCGGATGCCGGCGAGTTGCGCCTGCGGGGCAAGCCGGTGGTCTTTGAAACACCACTGGCTGCGCTCCAGGCCGGGATCGCAATGATCCACCAGGAACTCAACCTGATGCCGCACATGAGCATCGCCGAGAACATCTGGATCGGCCGCGAGCAGCTCAACGGCCTGCACATGATCGACCATCGCGAGATGCACCGTTGCACCGCCAAACTGCTGGAACGTCTGCGGATCAACCTCGACCCGGAAGAGCAGGTGGGCAACCTGAGCATCGCCGAACGGCAGATGGTCGAGATCGCCAAGGCTGTGTCCTATGACTCCGACGTCCTGATCATGGACGAGCCAACCTCGGCCATCACCGATAAGGAAGTCGCGCATCTGTTCTCGATCATTGCCGACCTCAAGAGTCAGGGCAAAGGCATCATCTACATCACCCACAAAATGAACGAAGTGTTCAGCATCGCCGATGAAGTGGCGGTGTTCCGTGATGGCGCCTACATTGGCCTGCAGCGGGCCGACAGCATGGACGGCGACAGCCTGATTTCGATGATGGTCGGCCGCGAGCTGAGCCAGTTGTTCCCGGTGCGCGAGAAGCCGATCGGCGATCTGTTGCTGTCGGTACGCGACCTCAAGCTGGACGGCATTTTCAAAGGCGTCTCCTTCGACCTGCATGCCGGGGAAATCCTTGGCATCGCCGGGTTGATGGGGTCGGGAAGAACCAACGTCGCCGAAGCGATCTTCGGCATCACCCCAAGCGACGGCGGTGAAATCCGCCTCGACGGCGAAGTGGTGCGCATCAGCGATCCGCACATGGCGATCGAGAAGGGCTTCGCGCTGTTGACCGAAGATCGCAAGCTCAGCGGCCTGTTCCCGTGCCTGTCGGTGCTGGAGAACATGGAAATGGCAGTCTTGCCCCATTACGTCGGCAACGGCTTCATCCAGCAGAAAGCCCTGCGGGCGTTGTGTGAAGACATGTGCAAGAAGCTGCGAGTGAAAACGCCGTCGCTGGAGCAGTGCATCGACACGCTGTCCGGCGGTAATCAGCAGAAGGCCTTGCTGGCGCGCTGGCTGATGACCAATCCGCGCATCCTGATTCTCGACGAGCCGACCCGGGGCATCGATGTTGGCGCCAAGGCCGAGATCTACCGGCTTATTTCCTACCTCGCCAGCGAAGGCATGGCGGTGATCATGATTTCCTCGGAACTGCCGGAAGTGCTGGGCATGAGCGATCGGGTCATGGTCATGCACGAGGGCGACCTGATGGGCACCCTCGACCGCAGAGAAGCGACCCAGGAACGGGTAATGCAACTGGCCTCGGGCATGTCCGCGGTTCACTAATGGATGCTGGCGGTGGCCATGGCTGCCGTCGCGACGTAATAGAAGGGTGAGTGGTTATGAACGCGATACTGGAAAACAAGCCTGCAGTGGCACCGGTCAAGAGTCGCCGGCGCCTTCCGACCGAGTTGAGTATCTTCCTGGTGCTGATCGGCATCGGCCTGGTCTTCGAAATGTTCGGCTGGATCGTGCGGGACCAGAGCTTCCTGATGAACTCTCAGCGTCTGGTGCTGATGATCCTGCAAGTGTCGATCATCGGCCTGCTGGCGATCGGGGTGACCCAGGTCATCATCACCACCGGTATCGATCTGTCTTCCGGTTCGGTGCTGGCGTTGTCGGCGATGATTGCCGCCAGCCTGGCGCAGACCTCGGACTTTTCCCGGGCGGTGTTTCCGTCCCTGACTGACTTGCCGGTGTGGATTCCAGTGATCGTCGGGCTTGGGGTGGGATTGCTGGCGGGGGCGATCAACGGCAGCATCATTGCGATCACCGGGATTCCGCCATTCATTGCCACCCTCGGCATGATGGTCTCGGCCCGCGGCCTGGCGCGCTACTACACCGAAGGTCAGCCGGTGAGCATGCTCTCGGATTCCTACACGGCCATCGGACACGGCGCGATGCCGGTGATCATCTTTCTGGTGGTGGCGGTGATCTTTCACATCGCCCTGCGCTACACCAAGTACGGCAAGTACACCTACGCCATCGGCGGCAACATGCAGGCGGCGCGCACCTCCGGGATCAACGTCAAGCGGCATCTGGTGATCGTCTACAGCATCGCCGGGTTGCTTGCAGGCCTGGCAGGAGTGGTGGCGTCGGCGCGGGCCGCGACCGGGCAGGCCGGGATGGGCATGTCTTATGAACTGGACGCAATTGCCGCAGCGGTCATCGGCGGCACCAGCCTGGCCGGTGGCGTAGGGCGGATCACCGGCACCGTGATCGGCGCGTTGATCCTCGGGGTCATGGCCAGCGGCTTTACCTTTGTCGGTGTTGATGCTTATATTCAAGACATCATCAAGGGGCTGATTATTGTGGTGGCGGTGGTCATCGACCAATACCGCAACAAGCGCAAACTCAAGCGCTGAAGCCGGAAGAAACACGAAAATGCGCCACGCCTGACCCGCGTGGCGCAGCCGTTTGTCTTCTATATACAGCCGCTCGACTGAATTTCTTGCTATAAACGCACTCCGATAAGCGGCTCAAAGCCTGCCGTAGCGCACTTTCAGGGCTTTGTCGGACAGATTTGCTGTCTTTTCAGTTGCTGAGGCCTCAAGTCGGCCTTAGACTGCCGCCCCTCGTAAATTGAGTGCCGGGTGGCGCTTGGAATAAACGGCGCCTTTCCAATGACCGCCTCAGGTTCAACGGATCGCTCCCTAATTCGCCTTAATGCACGTTTTTTTATAGAGATATCAATGACAAAGGACAAGTTGCTGGCCATGCCGGCGGATGACTACATGAATGCCGAGCAACATGCTTTTTTCTCCGAGCTGTTGCAGAACATGAAAGTCGAAACCCATGAGCGCATCGAGCAGAATCGCATCGCCATCGAGAGCCTGGACACCCCGGCCGATCCGGCTGACGCGGCTTCCGTTGAAGAAGAGCGCACCTGGCTGGTGAACGCGATCGATCGTGACCAGCGCATGCTGCCTCAGTTGGAACAGGCCCTGGAACGCATCAAGGAAGACAGCTTTGGCTGGTGCGATGACAGCGGCGAGGCCATCGGCCTGAAACGCCTGCTGATCAGCCCGACCACCAAGTACTGCATCGAAGCTCAAGAGCGTCACGAACAGATCGACAAGCACCAGCGTCAGGCCTGATTCTGTGGGGTAACCAGTTAATAACTGGTTGCCACTGAAAAGATCGCGGCCTTCGGCAGCTCCTACAGATTTATGCGAACCCATGTAGGAGCTGCCGAAGGCTGCGATCTTTGCTTTTCGACGTCTGCGAAAAATCCCACGCACTTCTATTGATCTGCTTCAACCCCCCACTACTAATGGACCATAGATAATGGCTTTGTAGTGGCGTTTAATGCGATCACAACAATTAGAAGACGCGTGGGGTGACGAAGATGACGAGGGACGGATCTCTGGTTGAGGCAATGCCTGCACCAGTACTTTTGCCGAAAAACCTTTGGCTGACGCCGACCCTGCAAAGCATCGCCCTGATGCTATTGCTGTGCGGCATGGCATTGGCTGGCTGGTCGCTTTACATTGGCCTGCCGTTGGCCGTGCTGATTATCTGGCTGCCGCGCCTGCGCTCGCGCACTCTCCCTGAGGCGAACGCTGCGGACAGCACCAGCGCCATCGCTGGATTGACTCGCGATCTCTCCTACACCACCAGTCATAACGCCTTGTCGGCCGCCGGCGTGGCCTATTCGGTCAAGCAACTGGCGGACAAGCTGCAATCGCAGCTCAACGCCGCGGCGCAGATTGTCAGCAGCGCCGAAGTGATGATCACCACCGAACACGCTACGTCGAAGCTCAGTCGGGAAGCCTTGAGCGCAGCCAGCGAAGCCCATCAGAGCAGCGCGGCAGGGCGCACGGAACTGGTCGAGTCCATTGCGCGCATGCATCAACTCAGTCAGCGCGCCAGCAGCAGCCGCGAGCTGATCGAAGCTCTGAGCTTGCGCAGCGACGATATCCAACGGGTCACGCTGGTAATCCAGTCCATCGCCAGCCAGACCAATTTGTTGGCGTTGAACGCGGCCATTGAAGCGGCGCGGGCCGGCGAGCACGGTCGCGGCTTTGCGGTGGTGGCCGATGAGGTGCGGGGGCTGGCCGCGCGCACGGCGACGGCGACTGGTGAAGTCGGGGAGATGGTCGCCGACATTCAACAACGCACGGCGCAAGTGGTGGAGCAGATTCGTCAATTGGCGAGCGATCTCAATACTGGCGTCGCGCAAGTCGAGCACACCGGACAGCACCTGGAAAACATCGCGCGCCTGGCCGCGGGCGTCGAAAGACAGGTCGGGGAAATCGCTCAGGGCGCGGACACCAACCGCGAACAACTCGACAGTCTGTTCCACGCCATCGAACAGATGCGCAGCGATTTGGCAATCAGCGACCAACAGACTCAGCGGCTCGCCCAGGCAGCGGTGCAAATGGAAGGGCAGGCCGAAACCATCAGCGAACGCCTCGCCGCAGTCGGACTGGATGACTATCACCAGCGGATTTACGACCTGGCCCGCGAAGGGGCGAGTCAGATTGCGGCACGCTTCGATGCGGATATCGATCAGGGCCGGATCAGTCTCGATGATTTGTTTGATCGCAATTATCAGGCGATCCCCAACACCAGCCCGGCCAAATACCAGACCCGCTTCGACCGCTACACCGATCAGGTATTGCCGGCGATTCAGGAACCGTTGCTGCCGCGCCATGAAGGTCTGGTGTTCGCCATCGCCTGCACGCAGCAGGGTTATGTGCCGACCCACAACACCGTGTTCAGCAAACCGCTGACCGGTGATGTGCAGGTCGATACCCTGCAAAACCGCACCAAGCGCAAATTCGCCGACCGCACCGGGATCCGCTGTGGCAGCCATCAACAGGCCGTGTTGTTGCAGACTTACACCCGCGACACCGGTGAACTGATGCACGACCTGTCGGTGCCGATCATGCTCAAGGGCCGGCATTGGGGTGGTTTGCGCCTGGGTTACAAGCCGGAAAGTCCTCGCTGAGAGGAAGAGTGCAGGGCTGCCTGGTTGGCGCAATTGAGTGCCGAAATCCCCGGCAGCCTGCATTGAACCCAGGCTAGTGGATCTGGTGCATGCGCAGGTTCAGGTCGTCGACCACATGCGCCCAATCGGCGTCTTCACGCAGTTGTTCCTTGAGGAAGCCGGCTTGTTGCGGGGTCCAGAACTCGGCGTCAATGAGTTTCTTGTCATCGGCCAAGGGGGAATGACGGGCAATGAAATCGTCGATGGCCTTCTCGCTGGAGTCCAGGCCGAGCTGATCGAACAAGCCTTTCAAATCATGTGTGGGTGAATCCATCTTCATCTCCTTGCAGATAATCCGTCGCGTCGAGTGCGAGATCCGAGGTGCGGCTTCATTGCATCTGAGAGGCATCTGAGAGAACCGCGCTTCAGGAGTTCGATAGCGATATTCAAAAGCAGGGATGAGCATAGACTGCAAATCCGATGATCAGGCTTTCAATGCTCCTTCATCGACGGCAAGCTTCAAGGCTTTCGCAGCTTCCTGGGCGGCGACGGTCGCGACATCCGCGGTCTTGAACCAGCGATCCTTTTCGACCTGGTGATACGTCACAGTGGTCAACGGCGGTTTGGCGCGCATGATAATGACTGCCTGGAATTCGCCTTCGACCTCTCTGGCTTCGCCCCGGATAAAAAATTCACCGATATCAAATTCCGTCACGTAGCAGTCTTCCCTTGGAAATAGTTGTTGTGTTGAACGCCGTCCGCCCTGGGGACGGGTTTCATTGGTCGGGCAGTATGGCAGTAGTTGCCTGCCGGCGGCTGAGTTAAGTCGCCGGTGTGACGAAACGTCTATAGAAGTGAATGCGAAAGGTGCCTCAGCTGCTTGCCTCGAGTGAACGGGCAAGGGCGCAGGCATCGTTATGATTGCCGCGGAAACCTCTTACACGTCCGGTGGATATTTCCCTGATGTGGAAAAAGGCGTTACCGGCCAATACCACCTGAAAACGTGGGAGTAGACGCTCTTCGGGCAGGAAGTCTTGCTGGCAAAGCACCATCGAATGCAGAGGTGACGAGCCGTTTGTGTGCCGTGTGTGAGGCTGGGCAAAGTGAGTCATTGTGCACATATGAAGTCCTTTTCGTGGTTTTACCGACGTGTGTACGTTGTTATGGGTAGTCTCGGTGAGCATGGCTGCTCTAGAATCGCCATCAATGGTTGGCGATTGATGCCCATCTAAAGCAATTTTTTACTGGCGATATGTCGGAAAAGTGCTTTTTTTAAAGAGATTTTTCCCTAAAGTTGGTAATCCGGTTTTATCTGGCCGTCAGAAGGGCATTTTCCTTCAACATCTGACGACCGCCAGGCAAGACGACGTGAGGGAAGTTCCAGTAATCTTCTCAAACCTCGCGGTGAATGGGCCCTCTGCTCGTTCCAGGATTCGACCCGGGTCATTTGGCTACACCTCGGCATTGCCGCTTTTTTCTGCTGTGCGCATTTCCGGTGCATGGCGTCATTTTCAGATGTGGGGATGTTTCCTTGGCAGTAAGTAATCTCGATATGCATGCTTTGTTCGTACTGGGTGATTTGCGCGCAAAGCTGGTTAAACAGTTTCAGTCACGTTTCGTCTACATCACCGAACAGAACGCTGAAGGCATTTACATTGCCGAGCTCGACACTGAATCAGCGCTGGTGGTGGATGACAAACCAGGGCTTAAACTCAAGGTCGGCGATCATTTCAGCGCTTCCGTATTGCCCAGTCGCGAAGGCGGCAAGCTGGACATCAAGTTCCGCGAAATCAAGCTGACGGTGTACGGGCTGGGGGATTACGCGTTCGTGACCACCGCAGACGGCCACGGCATTGTGTTCAAGGAAGGTCATAGCGTGGTGATGGTGTTCGCGGCCCATCAACAATTGCAGGAAGGCCTGACCAAAACCCTGAAAGCCGTGACTGCCAAGGCCGCCAAGTGGCGCAAGGGCGAACTGGTGACCTTCAAGGCCAGCGAGTAATGACCCTGACCCGCGCCGATTTCCACGAACAGAACCAGGCCAGTGCCCACGCCGAGGCGCAGCGGCTGTTGGCTCAAAAGGCCGTTCTACAGGGAGCCTGGCTGAGTTGGGTGGCGTCACAGATCTACCTTTTGCGTCCGGCGGCGTACGCCAGCATGGTCAGAAGAGAGCTTGCACGCTTGCAGGAACCTTCCGAAAATTAATCCTCGCCCCTCGAAAGCAGGAACCTCAACTACAGTCAGATGACTGAGTATTCAGAGGCTTGCGGTCTTCTTTGTCAGGCCATCCTGCTATTTGCTGTGAACAGCACGAGGTGCAAAAGCATGAAGGGATTTCGACGGTTACTGGCCGCTACCCTGGCCACGTTCAGTTTATTGGCTTCACCCGTTCCGGTGTTCGCTGCCCAGGCGCCGATCCATTTCGCCGACCTGAACTGGGAAAGTGGCAGCCTGATCACCGATATCCTGCGGATCATTGTCGAGAAGGGCTATGGCTTGCCGACCGACACCTTGCCGGGGACGACCATTACCCTGGAGACCGCGCTGGCCAACAATGACATCCAGGTCATTGGCGAAGAATGGGCCGGTCGCAGCCCGGTCTGGGTCAAGGCAGAGGCCGAGGGCAAAGTCGCGGCCCTGGGCGATACGGTCAAGGGTGCCACCGAGGGCTGGTGGGTGCCGGAGTACGTGATCAAGGGCGACCCGGCCAAGGGCATCAAGCCGATGGCGCCGGATCTGCGCAGTATCAGTGATCTGCCACGCTACAAAGATGTGTTCAAAGACCCGGAAACCCCGGGCAAGGGGCGTTTTCTCAACAGCCCGATCGGCTGGACATCGGAAGTGGTCAACAAGCAGAAGCTCAAGGCGTATGGGCTGGACGACAGCTACGTGAACTTTCGCAGTGGTTCGGGAGCGGCGCTGGACGCAGAGATCAGTTCGTCGATTCGTCGCGGCAAGCCGGTCCTGTTCTATTACTGGTCTCCGACGCCGTTGCTCGGCCGTTTCAAGCTGATTCAGCTGCAAGAGCCGCCGTTCGACGCCGAAGCCTGGAAAACCCTGACCGACGCCGGCAACCCCAATCCGAAACCGACTCGCTCGCTGCCCTCGAAGCTGTCCATCGGCGTGTCCACGCCATTCCAGAAACAATACCCGCAGATTACCGAGTTCTTCAGCAAGGTCGATTTGCCGATCGAAGCGTTGAACAAGGCCTTGGCTGACATGAGTGAAAAACACACCCCGCCACGTCAAGCGGCGGAGGCGTTCATGAAGGCGCACCCGGACGTGTGGCAGGCCTGGGTACCCAAGGATGTGGCAGACAAAGTCTCTGCGGCCCTGAAATAAAACCGATTTATGTACACCCGAAATTCTCGGGTATACATAAATCCCGTAGGAGCTGCCGCAGGCTGCGATCTTTTGATCTTGTTTTTTTAAAAGCCAGGTCAAAAGATCGCAGCCTGCGGCAGCTCCTACGGGGGAGATAGCGAATACCCTTACAAAAACCCGTAAGGAAGTTCATCCTGCTGCAACATTTCACGCTGGATGTCTGAATATGAGCCTTTTGGTCGCGCAATGGATTGCTGCAATCTTTTTATTGATCAGCCTGGTCCACCTGTATTGGGCTGCGGGTGGCAAGTGGGGCAGCGAGGCGGTGGTGCCGCGAGTGCCCGGGGAGGGCGGTGAGGCATCAAGGCCCGCGTTCAAGCCGTCGGGCTTTGCCACGTTGCTGGTGGCGGTGGGTTTACTGCTGATCGCGATGCTGGTGTGCCTGCGGGTCGGGCTGTATCTGCCCACGGTGCATCATTGGTCGCTGCAATGGGTGATCAGCGCGATTGCGATGCTGATGTTCGCCCGGGCGATCGGCGATTCTAATTTGGTGGGGTTCTTCAAGCAGGAGAAGGAATCGAGGTTTGCCCGGCTGGATACGTGGGCGTATTCGCCGTTATGTGTGGTGTTGGGGGCCGGGTTGTTGGCAGTGGCCTGGATCTGATTCGGGACAAGCAAGATCAAAAGATCGCAGCCTTCGGCAGCTCCTACGGGTTTGATGTCATACGCCACAATTGTGATGACCATGACCAATGTAGGAGCTGGCGAAGCCTGCGATCTTTTGATCTTAGCTCCCGGTTTCCGTCCGCCGACTACTCACCTCAGCCGGCACATCATCCCCCGCCATGCGCTTGCGAAACAGCGCCGCCCGAGCCAGCAATAGCGTGGTCACCGGCACCGTGATCGACAATAGAACCGGAATCAGCCAGGCATGCAGCACCGGCTCCGACTTGAGCGCCGAAAAGTAAATGATCGAAGCCAATGCCACGCACCACGCGCCCAAGGTCGAGGCCAGCGCCGGAGGGTGCATGCGCTGGAAATAATCCTTCATCCGCAGCAGCCCAACCGCACCGATCAGCGTAAACAGGCTGCTCAGCACCAGCAGAATCGCCACCGCAATTTCCACCCACAGAGACAGTTCAGGCCTCATTCGATCACCTCGCCACGCAGCAGGAATTTGGCCAGGGCGAACGAGCCGACGAAGCCGAACAGGGCGATCAGCAGCGCCGCCTCGAAGTAAGTGTCACTGGCATAACGAATGCCCAGCGCAAGCATCATCAGCATGGCGATGATGTACAGGTAGTCCAGCGCCAGAACCCGATCCTGGGCCGACGGGCCCTTGAACAGGCGGATCAGGGTCAGAATCATCGCCACCGAAAAGATGAACAGACTCAGCAGGATCGCGTTCGACAGCAATGCGCTCATTCGAAGATCTCCATCAAGGGGCGCTCGTAGGTCGTCTTGAAGTGCTGGATGAATTGGTTTTCGTCATCCAGATCGAAAACGTGCAGCAACAGAATGCTGCGATCCAGCGCCAATTCCGACCAGACCGTGCCGGGGACCACCGTACAGATCATCGACAGCGCCGCCAGGCCGTTGGCATCGCGCAAATCCAGCGGCACCTTGATGAACCGCGAGCGGGGCGCACGACGGCCCGCGTTGAGCACGCCCCAGGCCACGGCGAGGTTGGACACGATCACGTCGCGCCCGACCAGCAAGAACAAACGCAGGATCACCCCGGGACGACGAATGCGGATCGGCAGCGGTCGCAGCTTGCGCATCATCAACGGCGCGCAGAACCCCAGCATGGCGCCCAGCAGTAGATTGCCGGGGCTCATCGACAGGTTCAACACCAGCCACAGCAGCCACAACGCCAACGACAGCCACGGTGCAGGAAACAGACGCTTCATGGTTGCACCTCCAGCAGCGCAGTCTTGGCTTGCGGGCCTGGAATTACACGGGTTTCGAGCACCGCCATCACGTATTGCTGCGGGTTGTTCAATGCATCGGCCGCAGCTTGGGTGTAGCGCAGCAGCGGTTCAGCCTTGAACGTCAGCGCAATGCTCAGCCCCAGCAGAATGACAATCGGCACGCATTCCAGGCGCCGCAGCAATGGCGACGGCCGCTCTTGCGGGGTCCAGAAACGCTGGATGCCCAAACGCGAGAAAGCGATCAGCGAGGCCAGCCCGGACAGGATCAACAGGGCGAGCAAGCCCCACGCGCCATTCGATATCGGTTCGTCGCTGCCATTACCCAGCCCCAGCGGATTGAGCAAAGCGCTGAGCAGACTGAGTTTGCCGATAAACCCGGAAAGCGGCGGCATACCGATGATCAGCAGGGCACAGGCGATGAAGCTCAAGCCGAGGAACGCCATGGTCCAGGGAATCACCTGGCCGACCACGGCTTTGCGGTCGTCATCGAGGTTGAAGCCTTTGGGCGGCTGCAAGGATTCCAGGGGCCGTGGAAGCAGCTCGCCGTCATCGAACAGCGGCATTTCGTTGGCTGAACGCGAGCGCTCGATCAACTCGGCCAGCAGGAACAGCGCGCTCAAGGCCAGGGTCGAGCTGACCAGATAGAACAGCGCCGCGCCGATCAGGTTCGGCTGGGCGAAACCGATGGCCGACAACAGAATGCCTGCCGACACCAGAATGCTCAGGCTGGCCATGCGTTCCAGGCGTTGGGCTGCGAGGATCGCCACGGCGGCGCAGACGATGGTCGCCATGCCACCGTAAATCAGCCAGTCGCCGCCGAAGTACGCGGATGCCCCGGCCTGTCCGGAGAACAGCAGCGTCCACAGGCGCAGCAAGGTGTAGACGCCGACCTTGGTCATGATCGCGAACATCGCCGCCACGGGCGCGCTGGCCGCGGAATAAGCCGGCACCAGCCAGAAGTTCAGTGGCCACATCCCTGCCTTGGCCAGGAACGCCACCGCCAGAATCGCCGCGCCGGCATGCAGCAAGCCGCGATCGGCTTCCGGCACCAGCGGGATTTTCAGCGCCAGGTCGGCCATGTTCAGCGTGCCAGTAACGCCGTAGATCAGCGCCGCGCCAATCAGAAACAGCGACGAGGCCAGCAGGTTGATCGAGATGTAATGCAGCCCCGACGACACCCGCGCCCGACCCGAACCGTGCAGCATCAGTCCGTAAGAGGCAGCCAGCAGCACTTCGAAAAACACGAACAGGTTGAACAGGTCTGCCGTCAGGAAGGCGCCGTACAGGCCCATCAACTGAATCTGGAACAGCGCGTGGAAACTCGAACCGGCGCCGTCCCAGCGAGCCATGGCGAACAGCAACGCACTGACGCCGATGATCCCGGTCAGCACCAGCATCAGCGCCGACAGACGATCGACCACCAGCACAATGCCGAACGGCACCTGCCAGTTGCCCGGCAGGTACACGCCGATGGAACCGGGCACGCCGGTGGTTTGGGTCCATTGCAGCAACATCACGGCAATGCCCAGCCCCAGCAGGCTGGAGAACAGATTGATTTTGGCCTTTAACGGACGGTGTTTCTCGCCCAGCATCAGCATCACCGCGGCGGTCAGCAGCGGTAGCAGAATCGGTGCCGCGATCAGGTGCGCCATCGGATTCATTCTTTAGGCTCCCGGCCATCCACATGGTCGGTACCGGTCAGGCCCCGGGAGGCGAGCAGCACCACCAGGAACAGCGCGGTCATGGCGAAGCTGATAACGATCGCGGTCAGCACCAACGCTTGCGGCAGCGGGTCGGTGTAGTGCAGCAAATCCTGAGGCACGCCGTCCTTGATGTTCGGCTCCTTGCCGATGAACAGGCTGCCCATGCTGAAGATGAACAGGTTGACGCCGTAGGACAGCAGGCACAGGCCCATGACTACCTGGAATGTCCGTGGCCGCAGCACCAGCCACACGCCGGACGCGGCCAGCACACCGATGGCGATTGCGATGACTTCTTCCATCAGATGGCTCCTTGCGTGGCAGCCGCTTTGGCCATGGGCTTGGGTTGCGCGCTGGTTTTATGACCACGGACCGATTGGTGGGCGAGGGCGGTGAGGATCAACAGCGTCGAGCCGACCACCACGGCGTACACGCCAATGTCGAAGAACAGCGCGCTGGCGATGTGAATGTCGCCCAGCAGCGGCAATGTGAAATGCCAGGTGTGGGTGGTGAGGAATGGATAGCCAGCCGCCATCGCCCCGAGCCCGGTGACCGTGGCGAACAGCAGCCCGGTGCCCATCCAGCGCAGCGGTCGCAGGCTCATTTGCGCCTCGACCCACTGGGTGCCGGCGACCATGTATTGCAGGATGAATGCCACCGACATCACCAGGCCGGCGACGAAACCGCCACCGGGTTGATTGTGCCCGCGCATGAACAGGTAGACCGACACCACAAACGCAATCGGCAGCAGCAGACGCACCAGCACCGCTGGCACCATCATGAAACCGAGCGCGGTGTCGCTGGCGTGACGCGGGTTGACCAGATCGGTGACCACGTCGGGTGCGAGCAAGCGCTGTTGCGCCGGCAGTTGCAGGCTTTCTTTTGGAGGGCGGAAGCGTCGCAACAGGGCGAACACGGCCAGCGCCACCGCCACCAGCACGGTGATTTCGCCGAGGGTGTCGAAGCCACGGAAGTCCACCAGCATCACGTTGACCACGTTGCTGCCGCCGCCTTCGGGCAGTGCGCGACTGAGGTAGAACGAGGAAATGTCGTTGGGCGTCTGGCGGGTCAGCATTGCGTAGGACAGCAGCGCCATGCCGCCACCGACCGCGATCGACAGCGCCAAATCGCGGATACGGCGGATGCGGGCCTTGCGCAGGCTGCTCGGCAACGGCGAGACCTCTTCGATCCGTCGTGGCAGCCAGCGCAGGCCGAGGAGGATCAACACCGTGGTCACCACTTCCACCGCCAGTTGCGTCAGCGCCAGATCCGGCGCCGAGAACCAGACGAAGGTCACGCAGGTCATCAGGCCGCAGACGCTGACCATGGTCAGGGCTGCGAGCCGGTGATACTTGGCTTGCCATGCCGCGCCAAGGGCGCAGGCGATCGCCAGCAGCCAGAGGATCACGAACACGATCGAGCCCTGAATCTTCGGCCGGTCGCCCCAGCTCAGGCTGCTGTGCAGCATCGGGATCAATCCGGCGAGCACCGCAGCGAGCACCACCAGGAACAGTTGGGTTTGCAGGCGCCGGGTGCTGATTCGCCGCTCTAGACGACGGGCCAGGCGCATCATGATCACCAGGCTGCGCTCGAACAGGCGCTTGCCATTGAAGTGGCTGATCACCGGCGGGTGCGTGAAGCGCCCGCGCTTGAGCTGATTGCGCAGCAGTAGATAGAGCGTGATGCCGCAGGACATGGCGATCAGACTCATGATCATCGGCGCGTTCCAGCCGTGCCAGATTGCCAGGCTGTACACGGGCAACGTGCCGCCCACCACCGGCAATGCCGCCGCCGCGAGCAACGGGCCGACCACTTGCGCCGGGAAGATCCCCACCACCAGACAGGTGAACACCAGCAACTCCACCGGCGCGCGCATCCAGCGTGGCGGTTCGTGCGGGGTGTGCGGCAGGTCGGTGGCGGTCGGGCCGAAGAACACGTCGACGGTGAAGCGCAGGGAGTAGGCGACGCTGAACGTCCCGGCGATGGTCGCGACGATCGGCAAGGTCATCTCGATCCAGGCCGTGGCGTTGATGAACACGGTTTCGGCGAAGAACATCTCTTTCGACAGGAAACCGTTGAGCAGCGGCACGCCAGCCATGGACGCGCTGGCGACCATGGCCAGGGTGGCGGTGAACGGGATCAGTTTGATCAGGCCGCTGAGTTTGCGAATGTCCCGGGTGCCGCTTTCGTGGTCGATGATCCCGGCAGCCATGAACAGCGAGGCTTTGAAGGTGGCGTGGTTGAGAATGTGGAACACTGCGGCCACGGCGGCCAGCGGACTGTTCAGGCCCAGCAGCAGGGTGATCAGGCCCAGGTGGCTGATGGTCGAGTAGGCCAGCAGGCCCTTGAGGTCGTTCTGAAACATCGCGCAGTACGCGCCGAGCAACAGGGTGCAGGCTCCGGCCCCGCTGACGATGTAGAACCATTCTTCACTGCCGGACAGCGACGGCCACAGGCGTGCGAGCAGGAAGACCCCGGCCTTGACCATGGTCGCCGAGTGCAGATACGCCGAAACCGGTGTCGGCGCCGCCATGGCGTGGGGCAGCCAGAAGTGGAAGGGGAATTGCGCACTTTTACTCAGGGCGCCGATCAGGATCAGGGGAAGCAGAATAGGGTAGAGGGCATGTGCGCGAATCAGATCGCCGGCGGCCAGGACCTTGTCCAGGTCATAGCTGCCGACCACATGGCCGAGCAGCATGACCCCCGCCAGCAAACACAAGCCGCCGGCACCGGTGACCATCAACGCCATATAGGCGCCACGTCGCGCATCGGCGCGGTGGTGCCAGTAGCCGATCAACAGGAATGAGAAGAGGCTGGTCAGTTCCCAGAAAAACACGATCTGGATCAGGTTGCCGGAAATCACCAACCCCAGCATGGCGCCCATGAACGCCAGGAAAAACGCGAAGAAACGCGGCACCGGATCGTCCGGCGACATGTAGTAGCGGGCGTACAGAGAAACCAGTGTGCCGATGCCCAGCACCAGCATCGAGAACAGCCAGGCAAAACCGTCCATGCGCAGAACGAAGTTCAGGCCAAGGCTCGGTAACCAGAAGAATTCTTCGCGGATCACGCCGCCATGGGCGATTTGCGGGTACAAGAGGGCGACCTGGATGGTGCCGATAAGGGCAACCAGGCCAGCCAACAGCGATTCGGTGTTACGCGCGTTGTGCGGCAGCAAGGCTGCCAGACAGCTGCCGATAAAAGGCAGAAGCAGTAGAACTATCAGAGACATAGGCTTCTAATCTGCGGAAGTTTGTGAAGCATCATACGTGCCAGCTCCCGGATCACCAAACGCCAAGCTGTCGCAGAATCCTACAAGGTAAGCGGAAAATTCCTGTTTATCATTGTTTCAAAGGAGATGGGGAATCCCCGAAAAGATCGCAGCCTTCGGCAGGTCCTACAAGGGAATGCGTACTCCTGTAGGAGCTGCCGAAGGCTGCGATCTTTTGATCTTGCTTTTAATTGCCGCTTTCACTCTCCAAGGCTTCATCAACTTCGGAAGCAACCTTCCCCTTAGTCTTCAACTCACTGACAATCACCGCCGCCACAATCAACCCCGCCCCGACCAACGCAATCGCCGGCAATCGCTCCCCGGCAATCCGCCCGACAATCCCGGCCCACACCGGCTCCCCGGCATAGATCAGCGTCGCCCGCGTCGGCGAAACACTCTTCTGCGCCCAGTTCATCGCCACCTGAATCGCCGCACTCGCCGCGCCCAGCCCCAATGCGCTGCACAATAATAACCAGGAGAATCCCGGAATCACTTCCTGAGTCGGCACCACCATCAGAAATGCCAGCACCGAAGTCACCGCCAGTTGCACCACCGTCACCCGGCGCACGTCGACCTGGCCGGCATAGGTGCTGATCAGAATGATCTCCGCCGCAATCGCCACGGCGCTGATCAATGTGGCGATTTCACCGGGGCTGAAATTGAACGAAGCGCCGGCAGGTCCCGACAGCAGCATCAACCCGGTAAAGGCCAGCATGATCCCGATGCTCGGCATCAACCCCGGTCGCCGACCCAGCACCAACCATTGCAGCAACGGCACGAACGGCACATACAGCGCGGTAATAAACGCCGACTGACTGCTGGGAATGCTCTGCAAACCCACGGTCTGCAAGCCGTAACCGAGCATGATCGCCACGCCGATAAACGCCCCGGCCTTGAGTTCGAACAGGGTCAGTTCGCGCAGATGACGCCAGGAGAACAGGGCAACGATGCTCGCCGCCGCAGCAAAACGCAGACCGACGAAAAACATCGGCCCGCTGACGGTCATTGCATGCTGCACCAGCAAAAAGGTCCCGCCCCAGACCATGGTGATCAGCACCAGCACGCACTCAGCTTTGCTGAACCGTGAGAAACGGGAGGAAGCAGGGGAGGAGTTCACCGACGTCATGACCTTGCGCGCTACCTGAGGGAGACGCACAATGCGCCGGAAGTTGGGCAGTATACTGCGCAACACCATCAAGTGAGCAATATAGTGCACAAAGATTCCACCCAACGGGCGTCGGTTCTCCAGCACGTCAGCCAGAACGTCCGACGTCTGCGCCACGCCGCCGACATGAGCCAGACCGCTTTGGCCGAAAAGTCCGGGGTCAGCCGCCGGATGCTGGTGGCCATCGAGGCCGGCGAGAAGAATGTCAGCCTGACCACCCTCGACCGTGTTGCCGAAGCGCTGGACGTAGCCTTCAGCGACTTGATCCAGGCTCCCGACGCCCGCGACCCGAGCCGCATCAACGAACTGGCATGGGCCGGCACGATCCCCGGCAGTAAAGCGGTGCTGTTGTCGAAAGCCACCGCCACCCGCGAAGTTGAACTGTGGGAGTGGCGCCTCGAACCGGGCGAACATTACCCATCGGAACCGGATGCGGAAGGCTGGAGCGAACAGCTCTATGTGTTCGAAGGCTGCCTGACCCTGATGCTCGGCGACCAGCCGCAGCAAATCGCTGCCGGTGAGTTCTTCATGTTTGCCAGCAACCAGCCGCATTCCTATCGCAACGACGGGGAAGTGGCGGCGCGGTTTGTGCGTAATGTGGTGATCTGACTGTTTGCCGACCAACACTGGATAAGCACTTTGCTGTTTTAAAGCTGCAAGTGTTTCTCGGATAGTTAATTAAGCTATTGAAATAAAACAAATTTAATTTCAGGCACGACTCCTGCAAAAGCTCTGGGGCATTCACCAGAACCCGGAGTCGGCCCATGACAGCCTCTGCCCAACCCCCTCGCACCGCCCATGTGATCCGCTCGGACGCCGAAGCCATCGCCGTCGCTCACAAGCTCGCCGCACGCTTCGCTATCGAGGCCAGCACTCGTGACCGCGAGCGACGTCTGCCGGTCGCCGAACTCGACGAGTTCTCTGCCAGTGGTTTATGGGGCATCACCATTCCCAAAGAATACGGCGGTGCCGGCGTGTCTTATGTGACGGTCGCCGAGGTGATCAAGATCATTTCTGCCGCTGACCCGTCCCTCGGCCAGATCCCGCAAAACCATCTGGGCGTGCTCGACATCCTGCTGCAAACCGCCACCGAAGCGCAGAAGCGCTATTACTTCGGCAAAGTCCTCCAGGGTTATCGCTTCGGCAACGCCTTCTCTGAATCCAAAAGCAAGAATGCCGGTGCCTTTGAAACCCGTATTCGTTTCGATGAAGACACCGCGCAAATCGACGGCGAGAAGTTCTACTGCACCGGCGCCTTGTTCGCGCACATCGTGCCGGCGGTGGCGGTCGATGAAGAGAACAAGGCTTTCATCGCCTTCATCGAGCGCGACAATCCCGGGTTGACGGTGATCGACAGTTGGGACGGTTTCGGCCAGCGCACCACTGCCAGCGGCGGCGTGACCCTGAACGCGGTGAGCGTGCCTTTGAGCGCGGTGATCCCGGCCCACAAGGCGTTCGATGAACCCACCGCCGACGGCCCTATCTCGCAAATCATCCAGGCTGCCGTGGACACCGGCATCGCCGTCGGCGCCCTGGAAGAAACCAAGCGCTACGCTCGTGAAGCCCGACCATGGATCGACAGCCAGCAGAATCACGGCTGGCAGGATCCGTTCAGCATCGCCGCGATCGGCGATCTGGAATGGCGGGTTCATGGCACCGAAGCGATCCTGAAAAAAGCCGGCCAAGCCATCGACGCCGCGTTGCTCAAACCCAATGAAGACACGGTTGCCCGCGCCTCGGTCGTGGTCGCACAGGCGAAAGTCCTCTCTGCCGAAATCGCCTTGCTCACCAGCAGCAAACTCTTCGAACTCGCCGGCACCCGCTCGGTGCTCGGCAAGTACAACCTCGACCGTCACTGGCGCAACGCCCGGACGCACACCCTGCACGATCCGGCGCGCTGGAAATATCACTTGATCGGCAACTACCTGCTCAACGGCGTGAAGCCTGCGCGCCACGCCTGGAACTGAGGAGCCCACCATGAACGCTTTGACCCAACCGATTGTTACCGGGCAGCCCCTGGCCAAGCCTCAGCACGACCTGCACAACGCTCGCACGTTGCTTGATGCGACCCTGCGTTTCGTCCGGCAAAAGACCCAAGCCACGGCTGATCCTTTCGTCATCAGCCGCTTCGGCGACTTGCACATCCGCATCGAAGTCGCCGCCGCGCTGCTCGAACGCGCCGAAGACTTTCTGAACAGCGTTGATGACGACACGGAAATCAGCGTCGCCATCGCCGAGTCGCACCTCGCCAGCGCTGATGCTTTAAATGCCGTCAGCAATGCCGAATTCGAACTCACCGGCCAACGCACCGTGTTGCCTGGATCGCTGGATGATCCGCTGCGTTGGAAACTCCACCTCATTGGCAACTTCCGCCTCAACGGCATCCATCCACCCAGCGTGCGGAGTATTGGTTGATGGCCCGTGAAATTCGTCTCAACGCCTTTGACATGAACTGCGTCGGCCACCAGTCGCCGGGTTTGTGGGCGCATCCGCGGGATCGATCCTGGCAGTACAAGGACCTGGAGTACTGGACCGATTTGGCGAAAATCCTTGAGCGCGGCAAGTTCGACGGTTTGTTCATTGCCGATGTGCTGGGCATTTATGACGTCTACAACGGCAACGGTGACGCAGCGATTCGTCAGGCGGCGCAGGTGCCGGTCAACGATCCGCTGCAACTGATTCCGCCCATGGCGCTGGTGACCGAGCATCTGGGTTTTGGCCTGACCGCGTCGCTGTCCTTCGAGCACCCGTATCCGTTCGCCCGACGCCTGTCGACTCTCGACCACCTGACCAAGGGCCGCGCCGGCTGGAACATTGTCACGTCGTACCTGGAAAGCGGCGCGAAGAACCTCGGCCAGAAAGCCCAGACCGAACACGACGCCCGTTATGACTTCGCCGAAGAGTACCTGGAGGTTTGCTACAAGCTGTGGGAAGGCAGCTGGGAAGAGGGCGCGATTCTGCGGGATCGCGTGCGGCGGATTTTCAGCGATCCGAGCAAAATCCACGAGATCCGGCACGTCGGCAAACACTTTCAGGTGCCAGGGATTCACCTCTGTGAACCCTCGCCGCAACGCACACCTGTGCTGTATCAGGCCGGCGCCTCGAGTCGCGGCAAGCAGTTTGCCGCCGAGCATGCTGAGTGTGTGTTCGTCGCCGCGCCGTCGAAAGTGCTGCTGAAGAAAACCGTGGCCGACATCCGTCGTCGTGCGGCCGAGGCGGGGCGCGATCCGTCGAAGATCCTGATCTTCAATCTGCAAACGGTGATCCTCGGCGAGACCGACACAAAGGCCAAAGCCAAGTTTGAAGAATACAAAACCTGGGTCAGTTATGAGGGCGCCATGGCGTTGATCTCGGGCTGGACCGGGATCGATTTCAGCCAGTTCAAACCGGATGAACCGCTCAAACACGTGCACACCAATGCCATTCAATCGGCGGTGGAGGCGTTCTCCACTGCGGACCCGAACAAGGTCTGGACGCCGAACGAACTGGCCGATTGGGTTGGGATCGGTGGTTTCGGGCCGCTGTTTGTCGGCAGCCCCGAGACCGTCGCCGATTTGCTGCAGGAGTGGGTCGAGGAGACCGATGTGGATGGCTTCAACCTGGCTTATGCGTTGACCCATGAAACGTTCATCGATGCCGTGGAGTTGCTAGTGCCGGAGTTGCAGAAGCGCGGGGTGTACAAGACCGAATACGCACCGGGGACCTTGCGCGAGAAGTTGTTTGGCGAAGGGGCGCGATTGCCGGAGATACATCCGGGGGCAGGCTATCGAGACCTGGCGGAGTTGCGGCGGCAGGAGAAGAAAGTGGTGTCTGCGTAGACGCCTTCGCGGGCAAGCCTCGCTCCTACAGGTTTCGGATCGCCGGCGATATTTGTGGACGACACAAAACCCTGTGGGAGCGGGCTTGCCCGCGAAGAGGCCAGCACATTCAACATTGATATCACCAGTTACACCGCTTTCGCGAGCAAGCCCGCTTGTGTCTTGGGCAGGAATTAGACTGAGGGTGAGAGCGGTGAGTGGCAAGCTGAATGCCCGGAGTGCTTAAAGCACGTGTGGGAGCCCATGCTGCCATTCACCTCTCCGCTCTGGTT
>NZ_JAGYGK010000029.1:0-37446 GCF_019947395.1 Pseudomonas sp. BF-R-26
GGCTGCGATCTTTTGATCTTGTTTAAAAAGCAGGATCAAAAGATCGCAGCCTGCGGCAGCTCCTACGGTGGGACGGTGTATCGGCGGGAGACAGTGCGTCGGCGGAAAGAGATGTTAGGCTTTGCCCCGAATCCTGCGCTCTGTGAAGGAAGGTTTATGTTGAAGTTACTCGCTCTGCTCACGCTCCTGGCATCCACCGCCGTCCACGCTCAAACCCCGCTGCACACCGATCTGCCGCTCAAGTACCTGGAACAGGCCGACGCTGAATCCCGCAACCAACCCTTGGTGATTTTCCTGCACGGTTACGGCAGTAACGAACAGGACCTGTTCGACATCAAGGATGAGTTGCCGCCGCAGTACAACTACCTGTCGGTGCGGGCGCCGATGACGTTGGAGGAGGGCAGTTACCAGTGGTTTCGCCAGAAGGGCGAGGGCGCCTATGACGGCGAGACGGACGACCTGAAGGCCAGCGGGCAGGTGCTGAGGGATTTTGTCGCACAAGCGGCGAAGAAATATCACACCGAAGCGGACAAGGTATTCCTGGTGGGTTTTAGCCAAGGCGCGATGATGTCCTACGAGGTCGCGTTGCGTCATCCCGAGGCGGTAGGCGGGATTGCGGCGTTGAGCGGGCGCATCCTGCCGGTGCTCAGGTCTGAACTCAAACCGGATGAAAAACGCCAGCAGCTGGCGATTTTCATCGGTCATGGCACCGCCGACACACTCCTGCCCTACAACGACGGTACTGAGGCCGACAGCCTGTTGCAGCGCCTGTCACTCAAGCCTGAGTTTCATGCCTATCCGGGTGTCGGTCACAGCATCAGCGCCACCGAGGTGAAGGATTTGAGCGTCTGGTTGCAGCGCCTCAATCCCTGAATCGGTCGGGTTTATTTGCCGCTGACGATTTGTTTCACCAGTGTTTCGTGGCCGGTTTTGTCGTTGGGGCGGGAGATGACCTGAACGATGGCCATGCGCGTACCGGAAGCGGCCATCAACGTGCTGTCCAGCGTCATGCCACCGCCCTGGGTGGCGGTGCTGTCGATCTGCCGAAGGCCCAGGCCCGTGCCTTTCTGAGTCAGGCTTTTTTCGCTGGTTTTGTTGAAATCCGGCAAGGCGTTGCGTTGCTCAGTGGCGAACGCGGACACGGTGGCGTCAAGGAACTCACCGTCGTTGTCCTTGACGTTGGCGCCGCCGGGGATGGTGTTTTCAGCGGCGATAACTACGGTTTTGGTGGTCTGGTTGGTATACATCGTGCCAGTCGCCCCGGCAGTGCCGGTGGCCGCGTCGCCGGCTGGCAGCGGGTTGGCGATGAAACCCTTGGGCAGGGTGAAGGTGAACTTGCCGCCGAGCATCGAGACCTTCTGGGCCGGCGCTTTATCGCTGGCAGTGGCTTTGGCCGCCTGCGCATTCAAGGCACCCAGGCTGGTAGCCGCCATCAGCAGCAGAACAACGGCTTTTTTACTCAACAATGACATTCAAACTCTCCTGGGGATGATCCACGCTTTGATGGCGATCATCCCACGGATCGCGATCGGTAGCAGCTGCCGCAGCCTGCTACGTTCTCACCTTGGACGCAATGCCAGCCGCTTGGTGATCACCAGCATCCCCAACGACACGCCTATGCCCAAGACAAACCCCAGCCATCCCAATCTCGGCAGCGCCAACGCCAGCACCAGACAAAACGCCGCAAACGAATACATCCCGGTTGCCGTCGCCCTGAGCAACGCTGCAGTAAACGCCGGGCCGCGAGTCTGCTGGGAGAACACCGCCATCACACTGCCCAGCACCGGGAATACCGCGAGCAGCCCGCTCCAGCGTTCGCCGACGGTGCTGGCCAACAGCGTCACAGCCAATGTGAGCAGGGCGCCGGCCATCATGCGCATGAGCAGTTTGTCGGACTTCGGCGCCGGGCCTGAAGCGATGGGCTGCACCGCGGGAAACAGGTACGGCGCGGCCAGCAATGCGGTGGCGGCCGCGATCACCGAGAACACCAGCGACGGCGGAATCAGCGACAGCACAATGGCTGCCAAGGCCCAGACCAGCAGCGAAATCGTCAGCGTCCACGGCCAGCTCAAACGTTGTGCAACCTGGGCGTAGGTCACGCAGAAAGCAATCATCGCGAACATTGCCGACAGCGCCGCCGTTGCCGCCTGAGCGGCGAACATCACGCCTTGCTCGATGGCGAGAAAAAACAGAATCGGCCCGACCACCACCGGCAACCCGGACAGCCAACCGGCCACGCTAGGACCCCAGCGTTTACCGGCCAGGGAAATCAGCAAGAGAAATCCCGGAATCACCAGCAGTTTGAGCATCAGCACGCACGCGTCTCCGATCGGTGTGAGCCGGCCACGTTAGCATTGCGGGCGATGGATTGCTCAGCGCGGCTGGGCGGGCCTCATCGCGAGCAGGCTCGCTCCCACAGTTGACCGAGTCGACACCGACCCCTGTGGGAGCGAGCCTGCTCGCGATGAACGATTACGCGGTCTCCCGCCCAAAGGCCTCGACCAGATAATCGATAAACACTCAGGTCTTGGCCGATATCAACGTGCGGCTCGGGTAGTACAACGAGATCGGTCCTGCGTCGGCATGCCAGTGCGGCAACCGGTAATGATGCCGAAGCCAAGGCTCAAGTGGCCGCGTTGATCGAGCAATTGATCGTTCCCAGGCTCTGCGTGGGAATGCCTCACCGGACGCTCCGCGTCCGCTTTTTGGGACGCGGAGCGTCCCTGGCTGCATTCCCACGCAGAGCGTGGGAACGATCATGAGTAGGGTTACCGCTCGATGGCCAGTGCTACGCCTTGGCCTCCGCCGATGCATAACGTCGCCAGGCCTTTCTTGGCGTCACGCTTGATCATTTCATGCAGCAAGGTCACCAGCACCCGGCACCCTGACGCCCCGATCGGATGGCCCAAGGCAATGGCGCCGCCGTTGACGTTGACCTTGTTCAAGTCCCATTCCAGATCCTTGGCCACGGCCAGAGATTGCGCGGCGAAGGCTTCGTTGGCTTCGATCAGGTCCAGTTGATCGATGGACCAACCGGCCTTGTCCAGGCAGCGGCGAGTGGCCGACACCGGGCCGATGCCCATGATCGCCGGGTCGACGCCCGCGTTGGCATAAGCGGCGATCTTCGCCAGCACTGGCAGCCCCAGCGCTTTGGCTTTTTCCGCACTCATCAGAATCACCGCCGCGGCGCCGTCGTTCAGCGAAGAGGCGTTGCCAGCAGTCACCGAGCCGTCCTTCTTGAAGGCCGCTTTCAGTTTGCCCAGGGAGTCGGCGGTGGTGCCGGCCCGAGGCTGTTCATCGGTGGCGAAGGACAGCGGATCGCCCTTGCGCTGCGGGATCAGGATCGGCGTGATCTCATCGGCAAACCGCCCGGCTTCGATGGCGGCCACGGCTTTTTGCTGGGAGGCGGCAGCGAAGGCGTCCTGTTGCTCACGGGTCAGGCTGTACTTCTCAGCCAGATTCTCGGCGGTGATGCCCATGTGGTAATCGTTGAACGCATCCCACAAACCGTCGCTGATCATCGTGTCGACGATCTGTGCGTGGCCCATGCGCAAACCGGTGCGGGCGCCCGGCATGACGTAATTGGACAGGCTCATGTTTTCCTGGCCGCCAGCGATGATCACTTCGGCATCGCCGCAGCGAATCGCCTGAGCCGCCAGATGCAGGGCTTTCAAACCCGAGCCGCAGACTTTGTTCAGGGTCATGGCCGGCACGGCGAAGGGCAGGCCAGCCTTGATCGCGGCCTGACGCGCAGGGTTTTGTCCGGCACCGGCGGTCAGCACTTGGCCCATGATCACTTCATCGACTTGCGCCGGGTCCAGCCCGGTCTGCGCCAACAACTGGCGGATCACCGCAGCACCGAGGTCAACCGCGGACACATTGGCCAACGAACCCTGGAAGCTACCGATGGCAGTACGAGTGGCGGCAACAATCACGACTTCTTGCATGGAAGGGTTCCTCACTGGGCAGCGAACTGCATTTCCGGGACGTGGTCAGGCACGATCAGTTTACCAGCGGTCTTGGCGACGATTTCTTCGACGCTGACGCCCGGCGCGCGTTCCTTGAGAACGAACGCGCCGTCCTTGATTTCCAGGTAGGCCAGATCGGTCAGCACGCGTTTGATGCAACCGGCGCCGGTCAGCGGCAGGCTGCAACGCGACAGCAGTTTCGACTCGCCGTCCTTGGAGGCGTGGGTCATGGTGACGATGATGTTATCCGCACCGGCCACCAGGTCCATCGCGCCGCCCATGCCCTTGACCAGTTTGCCAGGGATCATCCAGGAGGCGATGTTGCCTTCGACGTCCACTTCAAACGCGCCCAGCACGGTCAGGTCGATGTGGCCGCCGCGAATCATCGCGAACGATTCGGCGGACGAGAAAATCGAGGCGCCGATACGCGCGGTCACGGTTTGCTTGCCGGCGTTGATCATGTCGGCGTCGACTTCGGCGTCGGTCGGAAAGGCGCCCATGCCGAGCAGGCCGTTTTCCGATTGCAGCATGACTTCCATGCCTTCAGGGATGTAGTTGGCGACCAGGGTCGGGATGCCGATGCCGAGGTTCACGTAGTAGCCGTCCTGCATTTCGCGGGCGACGCGCTGAGCCATTTGTTCGCGGGAAAGTGCCATTGTTGTTATTCCTTCATTCGGTCCGGGGGCAGGGGATCACTTACGCACGGTGCGCTGTTCGATGCGCTTCTCGAACGTGCCGCAAATGACCCGGTCGACGTAGATGCCAGGGGTGTGGATCTGCGACGGGTCCAGCTCGCCGGGTTCGACGATTTCTTCGACTTCGACCACGGTGATCTTGCCGGCGGTGGCGGCCAGCGGGTTGAAATTCTGGGCGGTGTGGCGATAGACCACGTTACCGAAATGGTCGGCTTTCCAGCCTTTGACGATGGCGAAGTCACCGGTGATGGATTCTTCCATCAGGTACTTGCGGCCCTTGAATTCGCGCACTTCCTTGCCTTCGGCCACCGGAGTGCCGACGCCAGTCGCCGTGAAGAATGCCGGGATGCCGGCACCGCCTGCGCGCATTTTCTCGGCGAGGGTGCCTTGAGGGGTCAGGTCGACTTCGATTTCGCCGCTCAGCAGTTGCTTCTCGAACAGCGCGTTTTCGCCGACGTAGGAGGCCACTACCTTGCGGATCTGCCGGTCTACCAGCAGCACACCGAGGCCGAAACCGTCGACGCCGCAGTTGTTGGAGACCACGGTGAGATCACGCGTGCCGCGGTGCTGGATCTCGGCGATGAGATTTTCCGGAATCCCGCACAGGCCGAAGCCGCCGGAGATCACGGTCATGCCGTCTTCAAGACCTGCCATCGCTTCCTCGTAGGAATACACGCGCTTGTCGAACCCTGCCATATGCACCTCTTTTATTCTTTGTGGGCGGCTGGCTAGCCGGATGGGGAGGGAGTGTCTCGCCGGAGGATTTATTTGTTAAGTTGATTTTTAAGGTTTATTGATAGATAAAACTCACTAATTGGTAGGAGCTGCCGAAGGCTGCGATCTTTTGATCTTCAGCACCTTCAATGGCGCCGCAGATCAAGATCAAAAGATCGCAGCCTTCGGCAGCTCCTGCATTGAATGTGCTTACCGTTGGAGGCAGTGGCCATGACCGTCAAACAGATCCGTGCATTCCTGGCCGTGGCCCAGAGTTTGAGTTTTGCCGTGGCGTGCGAGCGGCTGCACCTGTCCCAGTCGGCGCTGAGCCTGACCATCAAGGCGCTGGAGGAGGGCTTGGGCGGGCGCTTGTTCACGCGCAATACCCGCAACGTTGCACTGACCGCCGAAGGCGAATCGCTGCTGCCACTGGCTCGTCGATTGATCGCGGACTGGGACAATGCCGAGGATGATTTGCGCCAACGCTTCACCCTCCAGCGCGGCCGCGTGACCCTGGCGGCGATGCCGTCGTTTGCCGGCAACTTGCTGCCGCCGATCCTCAAGACCTTTCGCGCGCGTTATCCCAAGGTCAACGTCACGGTGAACGACGTGATCAACGAGCAGGTGCTGGAAATGGTTCGCGACCGTCAGGTGGAACTGGGCGTGGCGTTCGAACCGACACAGAGCTCGTCGCTGGTGTTCACGCCGTTGTACATCGACCGGTTTGTGGCGGTGGTACCGCTCGATTCACACCTGGCGGAGCTGGACGACATTGATTGGCAGACCCTGCTCAAGGAACCGTTCATTACCTTGCAGCGACCATCGACGGTGCGGGTGATGCTCGAAGAACATTTACAGACGCGCGGCATGAAATTGCCGGTGGAATTTGAAAGCCATCAATTGGCGACAGTCGGGCGGATGGTGGCCAGCGGATTGGGCGTAAGCGCGGTGCCGGCGTTGTGCGCCGGGCAAATGCGCGAGCTGGGCGCGCGTTGCATTACCCTGCGCGACCCGGTGGTGGAACGGGCGATCGGGGTGCTGACGACGGGGCATGAACTGTCGGCGGCGGCGCAGGCGTTGTTCGATATTCTCAAGGCTGAAAACCTTGGCCAACAACTTTCCCTCTGAAATCCAACACGGTCCCGTAGGAGCTGCCGAAGGCTGCGATCTTTTGATCTTGATTCGGCGATATTGAAATCGCTGAAGATCAAAAGATCGCAGCCTTCGGCAGCTCCTACGATCAGCAGTCAGCGGTGTTTATTTACGCGCCTCCAGTATCAGGTTGAACGGCGTTTCCGTGGCCCGCCGGAACTGCGTGAATCCCGCTTCGGTGAAGACCTTGCGCAACCGTGCCTCACCCGCCTGGGCGCCGAGCCCGAGGCCGACTTCCTGGGACAGTGAGTTGGGTGTGCAGATAAAGGTCGAGGCGGCGTAGAACAGTCGTCCCACCGGGGTGGTGTTGGCATCGAGCGTGTCGTTGGCGAAGGGCTCTACCAGCAGCACCGAGCCGTCGGGTTTGAGCGATTCATAGGCATGCTTTGCGGCGCCGACCGGGTCACCCATATCGTGCAGGCAATCGAAGTAGCAGACCAAGTCATAGTCGTCGCCCGGATAGCTCTTGGCGGTGCCCTGGAAGAACCGCGCCCGGCCGGACACGCCACCTTCTTCGGCGCGCTGGGTGGCGACGGTGACCGAAGGCGCGTGGTAATCGAAACCGACGAACCGTGAGTTCGGAAACGCCTGGGCCATGATCACGGTCGAGGCGCCGTGGCCACAGCCGATGTCCGCCACCTTCGCACCGGTTTCCAGTTTGGCGACCACCCCGTCGAGGGCCGGCAGCCACTCGGCCACCAAATGCGCTTTGTACCCTGGGCGGAAGAATCGCTCGGTGCCGCTGAACATGCACGGATGGTGATCGCCCCAGGGCAGGGCGCCGTTACCGCGCATGGCATTGACCAGTTTGTCCTTGTCATGGAAAAACGACGCCACCACCCCGATACCGCCGGCTACATAGACCGGTGAATCTTCGATTCCCAGCGCCAGTGCTTGCTCTTCGGGCAGGCGGAATTGTCCGTCGCGGTGTTCCATGTAACCGGAAGCAGCGTGGGCGCTGAGCCATTCACGCAGCAGACGGGTGTTGCAGCCAGTCTTTTCGGCGAGTGCCTCGGGGGTGACTGGCTGACTGTCGGCCATGGCCCGGTAGAGGCCGAGTTCTTCGCCGAGGATGACGTTGGCGAGCATCGCCGCGCCGCCCATGTCGTTTACCAGTTTGCCCATGAAATCATTGAGTTTGGCCTCGTCCATCATGTGTGCTCCTTCAGCAGGATCACGGTCCAGAGGCATTGTTTGTCGAGGCATGCACCTTTGGGCGGTGATCGTGGGAATGAACAGGACGATAACCGCGTCCTGGCTCCCCGGATGGGGGTAACCATTGAGTTTAGTTCGTGTATCCCACTGTATCTGACGGCCTGTCCGATACAGTGCCCTGAGAAGAGGGGTGTTTGTGAACACAGACCCGACACACCGCGGCGCTTGACTGGCTCTACCGGCCGGCACTGAGTTTTCAGACGCTGGAGACCGGGTCACAGCTTATGAGATCGACATCATGCAGGCTCCCCTCACATCAGCGCAGGCAACCGTCGGGCTAGGCTTGCGCCGCGGTTTAATGAAGGACCTTCAAACGGCCCCGGTGGGCGCTTTCGACTTCCTGGAAGTCGCGCCGGAAAACTGGATCGGCATCGGTGGCGCTCACGGCGTGGCGTTTCGCGCTTTGGCCGAGCGCTATCCGTTGTCCTGTCACGGCTTGTCCTTGTCTTTGGGCGGGCCGGCGCCGCTGGACGTCGGGTTCCTGCAGGAAGTGCGGGTTTTCCTCGATCACTACAAAGTGCCGCTGTACAGCGAACACCTGAGCTACTGCAGCGATGACGGGCATCTTTACGATCTGCTGCCATTGCCGTTTACCGAAGAAGCGGTGCATCACGTTGCTGCCCGAATTCGTCAGGCCCAGGACATTCTCGGTCGGCGCCTGGCGGTGGAAAACGTCTCCTACTATGCCGCGCCGCAGCAGGACATGGATGAACTGACGTTCACCAACGCAGTGTTGCGTGAAGCCGATTGCGACCTGTTGCTGGACGTCAACAATGTCTACGTCAACTCGATCAATCACGGCTTCGATCCGCAGAGGTTTTTGGCCGGCATCGACGCAGGAAGGGTGGTTGCCATGCATGTGGCGGGGCATTTTGATGAGTCCGATACGCTGAAGATCGACACCCACGGCGCATCGGTCAAACCGGTGGTCTGGTCGCTCCTGGCCCAGGCATATGAGCGGTTCGGTGTGCGACCGACGCTGCTGGAGCGGGATTTCAACTTTCCGGCATTCTCTGAATTGGTGAGTGAATTGCAGATCATTCGCCGGTTGCAAAATGAGGACGTGCGCCGTGGATAAACCGACGTTGTATCAGCAGCAAAACACATTGACTCGCTACCTGCGCGACCCCGACCACTGTGCGCCGCCTGCCGGGATGGACGTGGCACGGGCGCAGGTTTATCGCGACCTGGTGTTTTCGAATCTGTCGTCGTTGCTCAGCGGGACTTTTCCGGTGCTGGTGAAGATATTGGGTGACGGTGAGTGGCGTTCTCTGGTGCGGATCTTCCTGCGGGACTACCGCGCTCAAACACCGAAATTCGGCGAGATCGCCCAGGAATTTGTCGAGTTTCTCGCCTCTGAGCCGTTGGCGTTGAGCGATGGAGCGTGGCCGCCATTTATGGTTGAGCTGGCGCATTACGAGTGGGTCGAAATGGCGCTGCAACAATCCGACACCGAGCCGTTACCGGCCAGCGATGCCGCATTACTGCTGGATCGACCGTTGCAGGTTTCACCGCTGGCCTGGCCGTCGGCGTATGGCTGGCCGGTGCAATTAGTGGGGCCGGATTACCAGCCGGACACGCCGCCAGTTCAGCCGACATTGCTGTTGGTTCGTCGATCCGAGGACTGGAATGTGCGCTTCTCCGAACTGAGCCCGTTGGCGTGGCGGTTGTTGCAGCGGATCGGGGAATTTCCTCAGCTCGATGGCCAAGCGCAGCTGGAAGGGCTGGCGGTGGAAGCGGGGATGGTTGGGGCGCCGGAGTTTATCGACAGTGGGTTGGCGTTGTTGCGGCAGATGCACGGGGAAGGGGTGATCGGCATATTTGCCTGACCGCACGCAATCCCCCAAACACCCAATATCCCTGTGGGAGCGAGCCTGCTCGCGATGGCGGAGTGTCAGCCACCATCAATGTTGGATGTGCTGGCCTCATCGCGAGCAGGCTCGCTCCCACATTGGATTTGTGGTGTTGCTGGTTTGTGGTTGGCATAGCTGTCTGACCAAGCACAGTACCCCCAAACACCCACGACCCCTGTGGGAGCGGGCTTGCCCGCGATGGCGGTGTGGTAGCCAACATCAATATTGGATGTGCTGGCCTCATCGCGGGCAAGCCCGCTCCCACAGGGATATTGGGTGTTATTAGGTCTTCGGTAACCTTAGCTCCGCACACAACCCACCGCCCTCGCGATTGCTCAATTTCAATGATCCTCCAATCGCGATTGCCAACTGCTGCGCAATCGCCAACCCCAACCCGGTCCCTCCCGTACTGCGATTACGTGAATTCTCCACGCGGTAGAACGGCTCCATCACCTGCGCCAATTCCTCTTCGGCAATCCCCGGTCCACGGTCCATCACCTTCACCGACAAGCTGCCATCAGCCTTCGTTTCCACCCACAACTCTGCGGCGCCGGCGAATTTCAGCGCGTTGTCTATCAGGTTCACCAGCACCCGCCGCAAGGCATGCGGCCTAGTGTTAATCACTGCCGCGCTTTTGCCGTCGAGTTGCACGTCTTTGCCCATGTCCTGATAGTCGAACACCAGGCTGTCGAGGAATGAATCCAGATCAGTGCGACGACTCTCCTCGGTGGCACCGTGAATGCTGCGGGCATAGGCCACGCCTTCGCGCACCAGGTGTTCCATCTCGCCGAGGTCGTTCCACAGTTTGTCTTTCTCGCTGGAGTCATCCATGAATTCGGCGCGCAGTTTCATGCGGGTGATCGGGGTTTGCAGGTCGTGGGAAATCGCCGCCAACAGTTGCATGCGTTCCTTGAGATAAGCTGCAATGCGCGCCTGCATCGCGTTGAAAGCCCGGGCGGCGTAAGCGACTTCAGTCGGGCCTTTTTCGTCCAGATGTATGGCGTGGGTGTTGGGGTCGAGTGTTTCCACCGCTTGAGCGAGGCGAGTGAGCGGGCGGATGGCGATTCTCACGGCCAGCCAGGTGCAGGCAATCATCAGCGCCAGTTGCCCTAGCAATACCGCCGGCAACCACGGCGACAACGGCACCATAGAAGGTCGCACATCGATGGTGACAGGGCTGCCGTCCTTCAGTTTCAGGTGGGCCTGGAAGTGTTTTTTCGGGCCAGGGATGTCGGTAAAAGTCAGCGGGTAATCATGGCCGATGGCGTCCTGAATCGAGGTCACTGCAATCGGCACATCGCTGGCTGCCATCGGCGAGCCCGGCGAGCCTTCATTCAACAGATAGCTGTAGTTGGTGCGCTCCAGACGCTGCAGCCAGTTCACACGCTCATCGGCGGGCAAACGGTCGAGGATGGCGAGGGAGGTCGAGACGTCGGTTTCCAGGTTACCCAACATCGTATTTTTTGCACTTTCGTAGCGCTCGTAGTACTGAGCGCCAAAGGACAGCGCCTGGGCGAGGATCAGGCCGATCAGGAAAATCAGCGACAGCCGCGAGGCCAGCGTGCGAGGCCAGTGCAGCGCAAGATTCATGACGGCGCACCGAGCACTTCCACCGGCAGGGAAAACACATAGCCTTCACTGCGCACGGTCTTGATGTAGGCAGGTTCCCGGGCATCGTCGAGCAGGCGCTGACGCAAGCGGCTCACCAGCAAATCGATGGAACGGTCGAACAGATCGGCATCGCGGCCTTGAGTCAGGTTGAGCAATTGGTCGCGATTGAGCACCCGCTGAGGATGGTCGAGGAATACTCGCAGCAGGCGATATTCCGCGCCGCTGAGGGCAACCATGGTGCCGTCCTCATCCAGCAGATGCCGGGCCGAGGTGTCCAGGCGCCAGCGACCGAACGCCAGCAGGCGACCGCTTTCGGTGATCAGCAGATTCGGCGGCAGCATCCGCGTGCGCCGCAGCACGGCGTTGATGCGGGCGAGCAATTCACGAGCGGCGAACGGTTTGACCAGGTAATCGTCGGCGCCCATTTCCAGGCCGATGATACGGTCGGTTTCATCGTTGCGAGCGGTGAGCATCAATACCGGCGTGGCCTTGTGTTTGCCCGCGCGCAACTCGCGGCAGAGCACCAGGCCATCGTCGCCCGGCATCATGATGTCGAGCACGATCAGGTCCACCGGCGTGGACTCCAGAAACGAGCGCATCTGCCGTCCATCCGCCACCACGGTGGTGCGCAGGCCGTTCTTCTTCAGGTAGTTGCCTACCAGTTCCCGGATCTCGCGGTCATCGTCCACGATGAGAATGTGATCGACGTGTTCCATGAGCCAAGCCTCTAAGTGGGGGATGTCGCGCAGTCTATCGAGCCTCGGCCCGCTCGCCTGCCGCCGATTGTATTGCAGTGTATCTGGCGTGCCGAAAGATACACGGGGACGTAAAAATGGCTGATTTCGGGGGTTTTGTATCGCTGTGTATCGCAAGCAGGCGCGGATACACAGCGATTTACCCGCGCCTGTTCTGGACACAGACGAGATACCTCACGGGTTTCAAATAGGTTCCATCGAGGCAAACCCAAACCGCCTCGCTCAATCAACGATTGACCTATTGAAGCCCTGAGGAAACCACCATGAACACCAAAGCCGCGTACGCCGCCTGCCTGTTTGCCGCCCTGAACATCTGCACCTTTTCGGCCCGCGCCGAAGCCGATGTCACTCCTCAAACCTACACCTACGGCACACATCTGGACATCCAGAAAGTGCTGTCGATGAAACAGGACGCCAGCCCTGCCTGCGGGATTGTGAATGCCCGGATGACCTACCTGGATTCCCAAGGCAAAACCCAGGTTCTGGATTACAGCAAATTCGCTGACGGCTGCAACGAAGGCAATTGAGTCCTTCGACTACCCATTGCCCATCCCCTTTGAAACAGGAAGAACATCATGAACAACGTCACCCGCTTTTTGACCGCCATCGCTTTCTCCGTAGCAGGCGCCGCCGCCCATGCCAACGCGGCGGTTGAACAAAATACCTGTGGCAATAGCACCTGCTTCCAACTGACTCCGCTGCTGACTGAGGATGGTTCGAGCCGCACGCCGCAAGGGCAATTGGTTGCAGAGAACGGCTACAGCCGGACGCCACAGGGCCAGCAGCTGGACAACCAGACGGCTTGAAGCCAGGCACTGTTCCTATGAACTCAAGATTTCCAGTGTGGGAGCGAGCCTGTGTGGCGAGGGGGCTTGCCCCCGTTGGGGCGCGAAGCACCCCTGAAATCAGCCACCGCGATCTTGAATTAGAAAAGCAGTGACCGGTTCACGACTGCTTCGCAGTCGAACGGGGGCAAGCCCCCTCGCCACATCGGACTCGTATCCCAAGGTGATCCCCATGTTTCTCATCGCATTCCTGGGCGGCATTTTGACCGTCCTCAGCCCCTGCATCCTCCCGGTCGTGCCGTTTCTGTTTGCCGGTGTTAAACGCACGCGTTCTTCGATCCTGCTCACCCTCGGCGGCATGGCCCTGACCTTCGCCCTGATCTCCAGCCTGGCCGTGGTCAGCAGCGATTGGGTGGTGCAAGCCAACAACACCGGCCGCCATGTGGCGCTGATCGTGATGGTGCTGTTTGCCCTGTCGCTGATCTCCGCTCGCATCGGTGGCTGGCTGGCGCGCCCGTTCGTGCTGTTGGGCAATCGCCTTGATCCCAACACCCGCAAAATGTCTGGCCCGTTAGGCTCGGTGATGATCGGCGTCGCCACGGGTCTGCTCTGGGCGCCGTGTGCCGGGCCGATCCTCGGGGTGATCCTCACTGGCGCCATGCTGCAAGGTGCCAACGCCCAGACCAGTCTGCTGCTGGTGGCGTACGGCCTGGGCAGCGCGTTGTCCCTGGGCACTTTGATCTTCGCCGGTCGCGGTCTGGTCAATCGCTTGAAGCCGTCGATTCCGCTGACTGGCTGGCTGCGTCGCGGCACGGGGGCTGCGGTGTTGGTCGCTGCAGCCGTTATCTCCACCGGCGCTGACAACAAGTTGCTCGCCAGCACCTCGTCCGAAGGCGTCACCACGGTTGAGCAGCGGGTGCTGGAAACCGTACCGAAAGTGGTCGATTACTTCATCAGCAAGGTCAAGGCCGACTCGACCAAGGACGCGGCCAAAGGCGCGATGCCGTCACTTTCCGGCGCAGTCGAATGGCTCAACTCGCCGGCGCTGAGCAACGATTCCCTGCGCGGCAAAGTGGTGCTGGTGGACTTCTGGACGTACGACTGCATCAACTGCCAGCACACCTTGCCCTACGTGAAAGACTGGGCGAAGAAATACGAGAAGGACGGCCTGGTGGTGATCGGCGTACACACCCCTGAATACGGTTACGAACGCATCATCGACAACGTCCGCGATGAAGTGAAAAAACTCGGTATCACCTACCCGGTGGCGATCGACAACAACTATGCGATCTGGCGCGCCTTCAATAACCAATATTGGCCCGCTCACTACCTGATCGATGCCAAGGGCCAGGTGCGTTATACCCACTTTGGCGAGGGACGGTACGAGATTCAGGAACAGATGATTCGGCAACTGCTGGAAGAGGCCAAAGCGCCTGCCGCTTGACCCGTTTTCGGCGACGCAAGCCAATCTGTTAATGCGGCGTTACAGATAGCTGACCATGCATCGGAGAATGCCATGTTTCGTGAATTCTCCGGACGATCGGCAGGACGTCGGCGTATCCGGGAGCGATAGTTTGTTGACGACGGGATCATTGCCGACCCTGTCATCACCATCAAGAAAAGGAAGTTGCCATGCCTAAATACATTATTGAACGCGAGCTTCCGGGTGCCGGCGGACTGCCACAACAAGAGCTCAAAGCGATCTCGCAAAAATCCTGCGATGTATTACGCGAGATGGGGCCAGAGGTGCAGTGGTTGGAGAGTTACATCACTGGCGACAAGATTTACTGCGTGTACATCGCGCCGAATGAGGGACTCATCAGGGAGCACGCCCAAAAAGGTGAATTTCCCATCAACAGCGTTTCCCGGGTCATGAACATCATCGATCCCACCACGGCGGAGTAAGCCGGGACGCGTCCCAATCCGCAACGGAGCAGACTTCATGAGCACACCCATTGACCTCACTGCCCTGAAAAACCGCCAGATGGTCACGTGGGCCAGCGGCGACTATGCCGTGATCGGCACCACCTTACAGATCGTCGGCGAACAACTGGCCGAAGCCTGCGACTTGCTCTGTGATGAGCAGGTGCTGGACGTCGCCGCCGGCAACGGTAACGCAACGCTCGCCGCCGCGCGCCGGGGATGCAAGGTCACGTCCACCGACTATGTGGCCAAACTGCTTGAACGCGGCGAAGACCGCGCACGGGCGGAACACCTGGACGTGACTTTTCAGGTGGCCGATGCCGAGGACTTACCATTTGAGGACGCCAGTTTCGATGCCGTGCTTTCAACCTTTGGTGTGATGTTTACACCGGATCAGCCCAAGGCCGCAGCGGAACTGGCGCGGGTGTGCCGTCCTGGCGGGCGGATCGGCCTTGCCAACTGGACGCCTGAAGGCTACATCGGACAGGTGTTCAAGACCCTGGGCCGCCACATGCCGCCACCGCCGGGAGCGCAACCACCTTCGAACTGGGGCACCGAAGCCTGGTTAAACTCGCACTTCGACCAGCGAGACTTTCAGCTCCAGGTGACACGGCGGCTGTTCAACTTCCGCTATCGCTCGGCCGCGCACTGGATCGACACCTTCCGTACCTGGTATGGACCGGTTCACAAGGCCTTTGCGACCCTGCCACCCGAAGAGGGCGCGGCGCTGGAAAATGACCTGACCGAACTGCTGAATCGGCTGAACCGAGCGGGGGAGCGGTCGCTGGTGGTGCCAAGTGAATACCTGGAGGTGGTGATTACACGGCGTTGAATTGAAAGCTAAACCCCTGTGGGAACTGGCCTCTCTGTGGCGAGGGGGCTTGCCCCCGTTCGGCTGCGAAGCAGTCGCAAAGCTTTTAGGGCCGCTTCGCGACCCAACGGGGGCAAGCCCCCTCGCCACAGAAGCCCGTTCCCACAGAGGTATGTGATTTAGTCGGCGCAATTACTCATCCAGCCGCTCGGTATACACCACCCACACACTGCACGGCATTTTGTACAGCAGATGCTCCACCGTGCTGCCGATCAACCGGCCCATGCCGCGATGGCCGACCCGGCCCATGACAATCACGTCGACATTATTGGTATCGGCGTAGCGAGTCAGCACCTTGGTCGGGCTGCCCATGAGCATGTGCCGTTGCTCCGGGGCGATGCCATTGCGCGCGGCCAATTCGTTGAAGGCATCCTCCTGGAAGTCGAACAGGGTCTTGGCCTTGTCCGAAGCGAAAAACGCCGAACCGTTTTCGAAGCTGAACTCGTCCGAACTGATAGACGAAAGGTCATAGGCGTAGACCACGTCGAGCTCGGCATTGCAGGCGCTCGCCAGTTTTGACGCTTCGTGCAGAATCCGGTCGTTGAAGCTTTTGTAGTGGTCATCACGATGGAAGGGGTCGACCGCCGCAACGATCTTGCGCGGCAACGCATGAATGGCATGGCTGACGAAGTGCAGCGGCACCGGGCATTCGCGCAGCAAATGCACGTCGAGAGGGGTAAACACCAGCCGCGACAGCCGTGATTGATGTTCCAGCGCCTTGATCAGCACGTCCATCGGCTGCTCTTTGAGGTGAGTCAGGATTTCCTCCAGCGGATTTTCGACCCAAGCCACCTCGGTGGTGACGTGCACACCGATCTTGCGCAGGGGGCGGGCCTGTTCCTCAAGCCATTGGCGGTGGCGCTCGACGTACCCCAGACGCATCTGCTCCAGGGCCTTTTCGTTGACCAAGCCGGCGGTCGCCAGGCCTTCCAGATAGTCGAAAGCCACGATGTGCAAGGCCGCATCCTCAGCCTTGGCCAGCGCCGCGGCACGGTCGAAGGCGGGGCTGTGTTCCATCAGGGGCGAGGCAACCAGCATGAAACGAGCTTGACCAGACATGACAAACCTCCCGTGGGTAAACGAGCAGACGGTGGTCGTTTAATACATCTCAATCCCTTGATTATTGACCATGATCCGTCTCTGGGGGGCTTGGCCGCTCGAACGGGCCGTACAAGGCCGTGCAATGCTCCAATGCAAGTAACGGAATCGGCTGTGTTTATGCGATGGATGTTACGCCGACGTTTTAATGTGGGAGCGAGCCTGCTCGAGATGACGGCCTTCCAGTCGAAAAAGGTCTGCTCTGACACACCTCAAGCAGATACAGCCCTTACGAGTAACTAATGGCCTGCTCCATGACAATCGTGCGCTCGGCACCATGGAATTCATCGCGCACTTTTCGAAAGCCCAACTTGAAGTAAAAGCCTTCTGCGGTAATCGAGGATGGGACACGTAACACCTCGATTTTCTTATCGATGGCGACGGTTCGAATCATTGCCATCAATTGCCCGCCGATACCGTTGCCTTGATGCTGCGGGTCGACGAAGACGCTACGCACAACGTCGCGATCAAGGCTGGCGGTGGCGATTACACAATGATCGATGGTTGCGACGAAGACCTGACGTTGAGTGAGTAAGGAGAGAATGGCCTCGGTTGAAAAGCTTTTCTCTACCTGAGTAATCACTTCGGCTGGGTAATCCTGGGCATTGGAGCGGCGCAGCGACTGGATAATGACCTGGCTTATGGTTGGCGCATCGTCGGGGGTTGCGGTTCGAATCTGAGTGTTCACATGAAGACCTCATTCCTTGTGTCTTTGGCGCCCACCGTCAGGCACGGGAATTCTGGGTCAAGTGTCAGTTACTAAAAGGCTCAATGGACTTGAAAATCCCGGTCTTGGACATCTGACGGCGTAGCTCAAATTGTTCAAGTGACGCTACTACATCAATATGAGCCAATTGATCGAAAGCAATTTTCATCCATTCGCTCCTTGTTACGCGCACCGATAATAGGTATTCATCACCCACCCTTCCTGTGGCTTTATTCGGTCGTTGCGAGTAACCCGACAGAACTACTGTGTTAGCCAAGGGCAGGGCGGCGAAGGTCTCACCGATGATTCTGAATGCCACACCGTGAATGTGTGCCATGTAGAGCTTCTGAATTGCCGTTGGGGACATCGGTTTAACGGCAAGCTTCAGGCCTCTGACCGGCACAGTAGCTGTGTTTCCCGGCATGTGCTCCAGTTCCGGAAAATCCACATCAAACAAAACGCTATCACCTGACTCAGTAATCTCGAATGAAGCCAAGGTTTCACGAGGCCAGGTAATGCCTTGCAGAACGTCCTCCAGCCATACCTCCATGTCTGCCGTGTTGTTATAGATTCCTTTCTCAATGATGTGCTTATGGATTTCTGCCTGTTGGTAAAAGAGATCCTTGCGCTGCTGCCAATCATATAACTCGACCTGAAAAGCGGCATGAAGATGGGCATTTTGGTCCGTAATTCGCTGCATCCGCTTTTTGAACAGTCGATCCCACAGTAATGGTTTTTTAGGGCTTCGCTGTGTTGGCTCTGGTTCGTCGAAAGCCATAGGGGTAAAGGTCGGACGGGAAAGACAATTAGGGGTGTCGAGGTGAATGTTACTGAGCAGTTCGATGCCGTTATTGATGTCATCGCATTTGCGTTGAATGAAGGAAAGGATGACTTCCCGATTTTGCTTTTTCGCAGCGTCAATGACGTGTTCAGGGAGCTCATCACCATTGGCATCACGAAAAGACAAATTTCCCTCGTCGTCCACTTCGCACGTCAGGGAGATCAGCGTTTGGGACTTGGAATCGATTGCAGGTCTGGACGACTTTTTGGGGCCAGTGAGTTTTTGACTGGAAGAAAACCCCATGAAACTACTGTTTAAGCGTGTACCTCTTTTACTGATTCCAATGGAGGAACCCCGTGGGCCAAGTGTCCATCCCACTCCTGAGCCACTCAGATTCATGCGGATTCCTGGAGCAAGCTTGATGGATTTCCTGAATCGCACTGGCATGGTCATTCTCCTGATATGCCTAAGCATGTCTTCCGTGATGGCTAATCAGAATCGTCCGAAATTGTGTGGCTGACAAGGCTTTTGGTTGAGGTTGGTAGCTGACCGGGCGCTTGATCATTACCCAATCCATCCATCCCCAAAGAAGCAACCAAACCTGCAAGCCGAGCACAATGTTTGTCGTCGCTCCGGACGATATGGAAAGTCTATTGGTCCACGCCTGTGAATCACTGAGGGAAACCGTGAGCAGGCTCGCCCCCACAAGGGATCAGCGGTGTTCATGCGATGGGTGTCGCGCCGGAGTTCTAATGTGGGAGCGAGCCTGCTCGCGATGACGGTGTGTCAGGCAATATTGATGCTGGATGGGCTGACCTCTTCGCGGGCAAGTCGGATCGCCACACCGCTCGTTCCTACAGGGGATCTGTGGTGTTTTCTAGACAACCTTCGCGCCCCGTGCCTCCAGCAATTCCCGTAATACGGAACGGTGGCAGTGTGCCTCTTCCTCGCAATAACATCCTACGGCCAGCGATGTTTGATGGGAGAGGGCGGCCAGCAGGTCGAGCATCTGGCTGGGCGCGGTGTGGTTCATCTCGGCCTTGAATTTGCGCTTGAAGGCTCCCCAGGCTTTGGCATCTTCAGCCGCTTTGGCTTCGGCCACCAACTCGGGGCTGGGGGACAGCAGCGGTTGCCACACGTCGTAAAAATCCCGGCTGGCAAATTCGGCCTTTGGTACGCCCCGAGGCGGGCGGCGTACCGTGCCCAGGCGCAGGCCTTCGTGCGCGGTACGGGGTGAGCCGAGTTGGACGATGTGGATGGGCATGATCGCAGTGCCTATTTGAGCCGCGAGCTGTCGAACCACTCCAGCGCCGTGCGCCAGAAGCAGATCCCCAGGAAGTACGCCGACATCAGCAGCCACAAGCCCATCACCAGCGGATTGATAACCGGGTGGTTGACCACCAGCGACAAGCTGCACAGCAGCCAGATGGCCGTCACGGCAATGTTGATCGGCATGAACCGGCGCACGCGGAACGGGTGAAGAAACTTCATTCGGGTCACGGTCAGCAGCGCCAGGCCGATGACGGCGATCAAGGTGATCCACGGCGACGGGTCGATGATGTACAGGCACAGCGCAACCACGTTCCATGCGGCGGGGAAGCCCTGGAAGTAGTTGTCTTTGCTCTTCATGTTGACGTTGCAGAAACAAAACAGCGATGACACCAGAATCAGCGACACGGTCAGCAGCAGGGTGTAGTCCGGCAACGGGATGTAACGGTAGATGAACAGTGCCGGGATAAACACATACGTGAGGTAGTCGATCACCAGGTCGAGGATCGAACCGTCGAAACTCGGCAGCACCGACTGCACATTCACCTTGCGTGCCAGCGCGCCGTCCAGACCGTCGACGATCAGCGCCACGCCCAGCCACAGCAGGCAATTGGTGGGCTGGTTCTCCAACAAGGCGAGGGTCGCGAGGAAGGCTGTGACCACGCCAGTGGCGGTAAAACCATGGGCGCCCCATGCTTTGAGCCTGGCAATGTGTACAGTGGATATCACGGGGGCGTTCTCCAGAAAGTGAAGCAAGCCAATTATCACCCTCTTGTTGAGGGCGTCGGCAAACCGGGTCGGGTTGCAGGTATCGACCGGATTTTCGGGAATAAGGTTCACCACCTTTGAATCTTAGCCTCCGTGCAAAAAAATACCCCGGAAATATCCGGGGCACGTATTGAGCGCGGCACGCCTGTGCTTGACCGATATCGGGACGGGCGTCAGCTCAGCGAGGGGTGGAACACGCGCAGCCGATGGTTATCCGGGTCGAGCGCGACGAAGGTGCGACCGAAGTCCAGCTCTGTCGGTGCTTGCACCATGGTCAGCCCAAGCGCACTCCAATCGGCAAATAGCGCATCGACCTGCTCGGCGGACTCCACCGGGAACGCCAGCTCGGTCCCGCCGCCCGTCGCCTGCGCTGCTGGTTCGGCGGTATGCCGTGACCAGAGCCCCAGTTTGTAGCCTCCCTCCAGGACAAATAGCGCGAAGGTCGGCGACTCTTCCACGGGCTTGCGCTCCAGCAGAAACTCATAGAACCGCGCACTGACGGCGGGGTTTTCCACGAAAAGCAAAATATAACGGGGAGTGATCATAGGGCTGCTCCATTCAAGGTGGGCGCAGCATAAAAGGAGGGGGTGTCAGTTTCTGTCAGGAGTGTGAAGGGCGAGGGCAGCACCCATGACGTCAGCCAGACGGAGTTGGCGGAATGTCGGGTGAGGACTATCGTTGCCTGACTGAGTTTCTGCCCATTGATGAGGACGTCGTCATGAACACCAGCGATTTGCTCGAGCAATTACTGCGGGCCAGCCAAGGCTCGCAGTCGCAACAAAGTGGCGGTGCGGCGTCAGCTCAAGGAGGCCTCGGCGGGTTGCTTGGTGGTCTGTTGGGGGGCGGCGCGGGTGCCGGTGCGGGCGGTGGAGGCTTGGGTGGTTTGCTCGGTGGTCTGCTGGGCGGCAATTCACCCATGGGCCGTTCGACCCAGACACGTTCGGGTGGCACCAATTACGCGGCGTTGGCTTCTTTGGGGATGATGGCGTTCCAGGCATATCAGGCCTGGCAACGCAGCCAGGCCTCGGCACCGCAACAGGCACCGCGCACCGTTGACCTGTTGTCTGGCCCGGAAATCGAAGACCACAGCCACGCCATCCTTCGCGCCTTGATCGCCGCCGCCAAGGCCGATGGCCGCATAGATGATGCCGAGAAACAGATGATCAGCACCGAGATCGGCCGCCACACCGACGATCCGCAACTGCAGCAATGGCTCGATGACGAAGTCGCCCGGCCACTGGATGCCGCCGATGTGGCGCAATCTGCCCAGGATCCGGGCATGGCCGCCGAGATGTACCTGGCCAGCGTGATGTTGGTGGACGATCAGCAGGACGCTGAACGCAACTATCTGGATGAATTGGCCGCTGCGTTGAAGATCGATCCAGAGTTGCAGGTTCATCTGGAGCAGCAGGCCAAGGGCACTGTCTAAACGTTCCCTTGTAGGAGCTGGCGAAGCCTGCGATCTTTTGATTTTCAGCGGTTTTGAACATCCCAAAGATCAAAAGATCGCAGCCTGCGGCAACTCCTACGTGTGTTCTGGTGATTTCGGCAGCAGAAACGTAACGCCGAAGCCTTCAGATATCTCCAGTATCCGAGGCAGGTCTTCAGGCACTTTGAGCTGATCCAACGCCGCAAAGAACTGACCGCCGCGTGGATCGGAAACCACGCCGATCATTTTCGCGGTGGGGCTGATGTTCTTGTAAGCATGGATCGACCCTGCGGGGATGTGCACGTAACCCCCGGTCGAGAGGGTGGTGGATTGCCCTTCGACGGTCACTTCAACCTGCCCATTGATGACATAGAACGCTTCGTCCCAAGGGTGAAAATGCAGCGGTGGCCCGCCACCCTGCACACCTTCCTGGATGTGCACTTCAAAGGGTTTGGTCAGATCGCCGCCGGCAAGAATAGTGATGGTCTCTCCAACAACTTTGGCCGGCGCGGGCGTTTTCCCGGCTTCGATGACGTGAACCGTTCGCATGATTGTTCTCCGAGGCATGAATCCCCCATTCGCTGAGTATATTCACTGCGTCGCGAGCAAGTGCCGCAACACCGGCCCGTCTGTCCGGGCAATTTAAACGTCAATATAAAGGCTGTCATTTCATTGGCGCGAGTGATCGGGCATTCATAGGGTTTGTTGATTTGCTCGTCCTTTCATGAATGTTTTTCCCCATTGAAAAAATGCAGGTACTTTTATTTGACATACGGGGTTCAATGTCTAGACTCGATCGCATGAGTCCTCTCTGAGGGGCTGAAAAGAATAAAGGTAAAGGGACGATACAATGCATGGAAGCTCTGCGCGTCACCGTATTGCAGTATGCAATACCTCCATATTTCACCTCGCAACAGCCATCACTGAATTTCCCGTCTCGTCGCATCGCGATGTGAGTTTTATTGCTCGCATACGGTTTTAGTTAATTTCGACCTTCATGCATCTAACGGTTTGGGTTGGTAATAGCCAGAACTTATGATGCTTGGCTTGCCATGGGTCGTTATCGGCAAATTCGCATTTTCGATATTAAGAATTCGAAAGGGGTGGCGTTGTTCGCCTCGAAAAAATTTGGCTGATTAAATGGAATTCTGATTCTCGCTAAAGGAGTGGCTTGGCTATGTTTAAAAGACGCAAGCGCATCGCACTAGATGATCCCAGTCTGGAGCGTGTGAAGTTGACACCTCAGATGCTCGTCTACGATCAATTCGCCAGTCGCAGTCGTTCCCAGTACCTGCCTTATGTGATGGGTTTCAATGCCGCCGACTACCGTTCGGAATCGATCAATACCGATCGGCTCGGATTTCGCCTGGCCCATGATGCGCAAGGCCGGCCGATCAGTGTCGGCACCCTGGAGGCCAGTGCGCTGCCAGCGGTAAATTTGCTGGTCGGAGCCTCGTCAGCCTTGGGTTACGGGGCTTCCAGTGATGCCGCCTCGGTCGCGAGCCGGCTGTCCACGCATGATCCCGACGGTACGCCATGGCTGAATTTTGCGGGGCATACCTTTAATGCGACCCAGGAATTGATGCTATTCGTGCTGCATGCCCATCGACTGCCCAAAGTGCGCCGGATCGTGATCATGGGAGGCTTCAATACTCTGGTCATGGCGCGTCTTCCTGAGTTCATTCGAGGTGATCTTCCGCCGTTCTATTTCTGCGGTGACTACTACGAAAAGTTTGATGAAATTGCTGAGGAGAATGGCGCGGAACTGCCACCTGGCAAACTTCCAAAGTGGCCAGCCGAAACGACCGAGGTTCCGCCGATTTCGCAAACTCTGGTGCGCGCCATGCAAGACACCCTCAGTCGATTGACTACTTGGAAACAGCTCGCGGATTCGTTGGGTGCGGAACTTACGTTTGTTCTCCAGCCCTTGGCGACTTGGGTAAGAACACCGTGCGCCGAAGAGCAGAAACTGTTCGATGAGCTTGATCGAATTTCCCGGTTTGGCACTTGGCAACATTTGTATGGCGACATATCCGCTCCCACTGTCGCGGAATATTATGCTGATAGTTTGGGCAATGGTTGTCATGACTTGGGTATTCGATTTGCCAGTTTAATCGATGATTTTAGAGAGCGTCCGGGCGATGAGTGGTTATACGTTGACCGTGCGCACTTTACCGACCTTGGCAGTGATGTCGTAGCACGCGCCATTCATCGATACCTGCAGTGAAAGTTTAGGAGGCTTTATGTTCAAGCGGATTCGCAATGCACTTGGCTCTTTGTTCAAGAAAAAGAAAAAGGCCAAGAAGAAAAACAATTCCTCCATCTATCCAATGCACTGATGAGGACTAATAGACAAATCTTTTCCAGTTTCCTCGGGGCAGAGACTGGGGGAGAGGCCAGGCGCATGTTCACGCCGGTCAGCCTGTGCACTTGCCTGGATGCGGTGCATGGGACGGACTTGGCAGGCGTCGACTTCACCAGCGCGACGGCTTTGGTGGGGCTGGCGAGCGTTGCGTGCGAACGGCTTGGGCCATTGCGCGACGGATTCCGACGGTTGGCACAGGCAATCGAGACGAACGAAGCAGATGCCCAGGCGCTGCGTGCCAAGGCGGCGTTGGAGTCGGCTCCCTTTCTGATCGGCAGCCAGCACCTGATTCATGGGGTCTGTGGTAGCTGGAATAATGAAGCGCGCCATGCCATGGCAGCGCTGAGAATCCATGCGGCGGATGTGGGTGCCGGTCAGCCGGGGGCCAATCGTATCCAGCGCTACCAGGAATTGCTGCGTCAACATGCGCTGGCAGATGCTGGCGAAGACCTCCTGCGGTCGGTGGCCGACCCGAGGATCTCGGATGGAGCCTTCAACTTTGCCTCGACCCTGGTCGTACTGGGGCATTTCCCAGAGTCGCTGACAGCCCAGATATTGGGGGCCAACCTTTACCTGCGCCATTGCGGGCTGCTGCCTTCGTTCGAGTTCATCACCCACAACGAGCCATCCGCCCGCCAGTTTCTCGATCTGCGTCGTGATCCCGCCGGTAGTACCGATGATCTCGCCGTGCTCGCTGAAATGGCAGTCCGGGAATTTCTCGTGCACATGGGACTGGCTGGAAACGATGGGGTACGTCAAGGCTACCTGTGGGCGCGCTGGCAGGCCGAGGAGATGGGCGAAGCGCTGCTCAATCTGCTTGAGCGCTGGCTCGATCCGAGAGAGGCGGCATGCCACCTGATCAGCCGACGTCGGCTGGATGCTTGCCAATACCATGACAAGACACGGCTGAATAAGGTGCCGATGAAGCCCTTGCTCGCGGTCGACGACTCCTTGAAGTTCCTCGACCATCTTGCCGCCAGCGCCTACGTGCGTGCGGGCAAGCCGGAATCGAGCCCACTACTCACCAGCCTGATTTCTCCGCGGGGCAAGATGTTCCGAATCTTCAGTCGCGAAGATATTGCCATTCTTCACCGCTGGATCTCCGGCTTGCCTTACTCCGATGCGCCCAGGCAGCCCCCGGCTTTCCAGGTATGGAAAGACGACGGCACACTCGCCGGGGCGCTTCGCGAGGACGCTGAAATCCAAGCGTTGGTCGCCAGATTCAGTCCACGAGAAGCCTACCCGCGCATGTTGCGCATGGAGCTCACGCCGTCAGAGGAATCCTATGCCGGTCACTACGTGAAGAGCTGGCTGGCCAGGGCCGCCCATGGCGTCGCCAAGGGGAATTGCTCGCTGCCAGAGCAGTGGGCCCCCGGTGTCCTGCAGCAGTGGTTGCAGGGTCAGCATGAAGCGTCCAACCAAGCGCTGGAGGAGGGCGAAGAGCTGCCGTCTAGCGATGAGGTGGTCGCCGATATCCTGTCCCTGGCGCCTCTGACAATGATCGACGGGGCTTGGCTGGCCGGGTTCGCTCATCCGGCGGTAGCCTCCACGGCGTACGGCAGCCGACTGTTTGAAACGCTTTTCGATGAGTTGGGCAACGGAATCGAGGCGCAGAACCATCCCGTCATCTACCGCCATCTGCTCAAGGCAGTACATGGCGTGTTGCCGGCCACCGCCGACCCTGGATACGCCAACGCAGCTTGTTTCAACGACGAGGACTTCGAGCTGCCCGTGTTCTGGTTGGCAATCGGACGATATCCCCAAACCTACTGCCCGGAGATTCTCGGGCTGAACCTGGCGATGGAGCTATCCGGTGTAGGTGGCGGTTATCGGCGTACCCACAAGGCGTTGGTCGCCTACGGCTATCCGACGATGTTCGTCGATCTGCACAACTCCATCGACAACATCTCTACCGGGCATACGGCATGGGCTGCCGCGAGTCTGGACACGTACCTTTGCGCATTTTCTAGAAGTGACCGTGATGAACTTTGGGCGCGCGTGCGTAATGGATTCGTCGCGCTCAATCCACCCAGGGAGCAAACAATGCTGGATAAGTTTCGCGAAAAAGTGAGGTCGCTGCTATGACGATTACGCTTGGCATCTCTGCCTTTTATCACGACAGCGCGGCCACTCTGGTGGTGGACGGCAAGATCGTCGCCGCAGCCCAGGAAGAGCGTTTCAGCCGGATCCGACATGACCCGGGTTTTCCATGCAGGGCCATTGAGTATGTCCTGAAGTACGCAGGTATAAACCTGGCCGATGTCGACCATGTCGCCTATTACGAAGACCCGGCGCTCAAGTTCCGTCGGGTACTCTCGACGGCAGCCGTGGCCGGGTTTTCGGCAGCGCGCACCTATGCACCGGTGCTTGGCGAATGGCTATCCACCAAGCGCCGAATGGACCGCGAGGTCGTGCGTCATCTCAGAGCGATGGGAGACCGGGACGGTCGCCGAATCGAAGTGCATGGCCACCACGATTCCCACGCTGCATCGGCGTTCTTCCCCAGTCCGTTCGAGAGCGCCGCGATCCTGTGTATCGACAGTGTCGGCGAATGGGCGACGACCACGATCTGGCACGGTAAGCCAGAGGGCATCGAGCTGGTCGCAGAGTTGTCCTTCCCCCATTCGCTGGGCCTGCTCTACTCGGCCTTCACCTATTTCTGCGGCTTCAAGGTGGACTCCGGCGAATACAAACTCATGGGACTTGCGCCTTATGGCGAGCCTCGCTACGTCGACACGATCCTCTCGCATCTGATCGATGTGAAGCCCGATGGCAGCTTCAGACTCGACTGGACCCAGTTCGAGTTCATCAAGGGCCAAGTCATGACGGGCGATGCTTTTGAGCGGCTATTCGGTGGCCCCCGGCGCTTGCCCGAGGCACCACTGACCGATCGCGAGTTCGATTTGGCAGCGTCGGTGCAGAAAGTCACGGAGATAGTCGTTTCGCGCCTGGCCAAGACCGCCCGTGAGCTCACTGGCGAGACATCGCTATGCATGGCCGGGGGCGTTGCCCTTAACTGCGTAGCCAACGGCGTGATCTCACGTGAGCGAACGTTTGACCGGCTGTGGGTGCAACCGGCGGCAGGCGATGCGGGTGGCTCGCTCGGCGCCGCGCTGCTGACTGACCGCAAGCATCGCTGGGTAGCAAGCCGCGAACTACCGGCCGACGTCCGTGATGGCATGAGCGGAGCATTGCTCGGGCCGGAGTACAGTGAGGAGCAGATCAGGGACGAACTGGAAGCCTGCGGCGCTGTTTTTCACAGGCTTTCGCAGGAAGAGCTCGACCAACGGGTGATCACCAGCATAGAGGAGGGCGGGGTCATCGGCTGGTTCCAGGGTCGAATGGAGTTCGGTCCACGATCACTTGGCAGCCGTTCGATCCTGGGTGATCCGCGCCGCTCGGACACCCAGTCAAACATGAACTTGCGCATCAAGTTTCGCGAGTCCTTCCGTCCCTTCGCTCCCGTGGTGCTTGAGGAAAAAGCGGCAGACTACTTCGACATCGTAGAGGAAAGCCCCTACATGCTTGTGGTCTCGCCCATTGCGAAGGTCATTCGCAAGGCGATCCCACAGGAGACCGCGCGGCTTACCGGCATCGACTTGCTCAAGTTGGTGCGTAGTGATCTGCCGGCAATCACCCACGTGGACTACTCGGCAAGGGTGCAGACCGTGGACCGGGAGCGCAACCCGCGGTTCCGGGCGCTGCTGGAACGCTTCTACCAGCGTTCAGGGTGTCCGGTACTGGTCAACACCTCGTTCAACGTGCGCGGTGAGCCCATTGTGAACACGCCATTCGAAGCTTATCGCTGCTTCATGCGTACCAATATGGACGTGTTGGCGATTGGCGATTTCTACCTCGATAAAACGGAGCAGCCTCAGTTTGAGGAAGCGGTCGACTGGCGCGAGACAGTACCGCTGGATTAACTATTTCAGACACTAGGGAAGGTGCACTATGGATTATGTTCTGCTCTACCTGATCCTGCCGCTGGGGATGTTTATCCGGCGAACCAAAGCGTTTGCCCATCGGCCGGACCCCAAGGTCACCTCATACCTGAACCGCAAATCATGAGCCTCATGGCCATAGATGTTCAGGAGGCTTCGTTGGTACAGGTGATGGTCGTCAATGATCCCGACCTGACCGGGCTGAAGGACTGTCGCGTGAGGTTGGCCGAAACGCCGCACTGCGCTGACAGTGTGGGAGCCGTCGGCGGCGACTGGCTCGGCACAGTGTTGGGCCGGGATATCGTCGAGGCGATTCGTGCATTTCCTGCCAGCCCGCACAAAGCGTTGCTCATCAGAGGCATTTCGCTCTCTACGGACGTCGCGACGCCGCGCAATGGCTTCCTGCCCAATGCCGAGTGCGTTCTTGACTTTGACCTGCTGCACTTTGGCATGCTGCGGCTGCTGGGTGTCAGGCCGCATGCCGTCGAGTATGAAAACTTCGGCAAGCTGGTCAGAAACGTCGTTCCGGTTCCGGAGGCCGCGGGCACCACGAGCTCTTGGGGCGCCGATGTGGAGTTTTTCTGGCACACCGACAACCCCAACTGGCCCTTCGCCGATCAAAGCCGAAATGTCGCGACCTCCGTGCCGAATTTTTTGGCCTTCACCGCCGTGCGCAACTGTGAAGGCGCCTCCACCGACATTGTTTGTGTGGATCACGTTCTTTCACAGCTGCCCACCTGGGCGATCGCCCAGTTGCAGAAGGCTGCCTACACCTTTGGTGCCCCCGCCTCCAACGAGGGCTTCGATGGCCAGCCGAGAGTGCTGCCGGTGCTGGAGCAGGACGCTGGCGGTTATCGCCTGCGCTTTGACGACGGCATCGTGGCCGCGCTCGATCTGGACAGCGAAAAGGCTCTTGCGCTCCTGCGCCAGTGCCTACGTGATGCCCAAGGTATAGAGGTGGTGCTGCAGCCAGGCGACTTCTTCATTTTCAAAAATGCCCGCGTGCTGCACCGACGCAAGGCGTTCCAGCCCCTGCTCAACGGCAAAGCGCGCTGGCTGCGCAGGGTGTACGGCAGTTGAGCCTTTGCTTCAAAAAACCATCCCAATAGACATGGAGTTTATGCATGAACAAGCGTATCGCAGTAGTCGGTGGCCGCCCCGCGCCAATCCACGGGGCCAAAGAACTGGGCATCGACGTCGTACTGGTGCATCAAGAGGGCGACTACGAGCAGGCTATCCTCGCCCATTGCGAACAGGTGGTGCATGCCAGGCTTGACGACGCCGAGGCCATTATCAAGGTCCTCGAGCCCCTGCACCGCGAACGTCCGTTCGATCGCATCATTACCACCACCGAAGTGGCGGGCGAGTCGACGGGCAAGGTGGTCGATCACTTCGGCCTCACCGGGGTCTCCTATAAGACTGCGCGCCTGCTCAAGGACAAAGTGGCCATGCGCGAGTTGCTGGTCGAGCACAACCTGAGCCCGGTAGCTTATCGCCATGTCACCAGTGCGCAGGATGCCGTCACGTTCGTCAAAGCGCATGGCAAGTCGGTTCTCAAACCAGCCGAAGGCGTAGCCAGCCTGCATATCCATCCCTGCGATGACGAAGCCTCCGCTTCCAAGGCCTGGCAAGCGCTTCAGGATGCCGACGTCAAGCACATCATCATCGAGGAGTACCTGGAAGGGCCGGTCGTCAGCGTCGATTCCTTCTCGTTCAAGGGTCGCCACCTTCCGATTGGTTACTCCCAGTACCGCATGAACGACAAATACGTTGAGTGGGAGGTGAGCACGCCGAGTACTGAGGCCAGGAAATGGCTGAGCGAGCTGAAGGAAATGACCTGCCGCCTGCTCGACGCCGTAGAGTTGGAGGAGGGGCCTTCCCACAGCGAGTTCGTGCTGACTCCGAAAGGTCCTCGTGTACTCGAATCCCACGCTCGCCTGGCGGGCTCGGGTGCCCCGGAACTGGTGCGGCGTGCGTTCGGCCTGGATCTGAACCGCATGTTCCTTACTGTGCCACTGGGTATCGACATCCTGCCGGATGTGTCGCCCGAGCCGAAGGCTGGTGCTGCGATCCAGTTTTTTGTACCGACGCCTGGCAAGGTCAGAAAGGTCGAGCTCGATCTCAAGCCTGACGTCGATGTGCGCCATACCAAGCCCGGCGAGACGCCACTGGTGTTCCTGCCGTTCCTGTTCGAACTGGGTGATGCCGAGCGTGCCGTCGTCATCCAGAAGCATGAGGGCGACAAGATTCCGCCGCTCGACACCGTTGCCGACTGCGTTTCAGGGTATGTCCTGGCAACAGGCGTCTCGCGCGAGGACGCTGTCCGGATCGGCGACGAACTGGTGGAAGCGGTCCACTTCATCGTGGACCCCACGGCATGAGATATGTCCTGTGCTTGCACCGTTGGGTCGGCTGCCAAGCGCTCTACGACCGATACGAACTGCCTGCAGGCATGCAAATTCGGGCGATCTGCACGCCCGAATCCCGCGCGTCCCTGCCGAGCGAGCGTCTGGCGTCAAGCTCGACGCTCGCCTCACTGGACGATGTTGAGGCGGTCATGGTTGAGGCTGAGCGTTTGGTCGAGCAACATGGCGTTCCAGCGCTGGTGGTTGCCCTTAATGAGGGCGACCTGCTCAATGCGGCTTCTATCCGCGAGCGATGGCAGGTACCGGGAGATCTTGTCGCTTGGACCGAGCGGTTCCGCGACAAGCTCACTATGCTGGAGGTCGCTGGTCGGCAATCGTCGATCGGCGTGCTGCCTGCCTCGGCCGCCGATTCTCGCGACGCTGTGGAGCGACTGGCGGCCGAACACGGCTATCCGCTGGTACTCAAGCCGCGCTATGGCACGGCGAGTCGTGGCGTAAAATTTCTTCGCGGCCCAGGGGATCTTGATCAGATCCGGCAGGCAACGGAGCCGATGATGGTCCAGGCTTACTGCGCGGCCCCCATCCTGCACGTAGACGGCTGGTGGGATGGGCAACGGATTGTGGTGGTCACGGCGTCACGTTATGTGAATAGCTGTGCCGATTTCGGTCCGGACAGCCCGCTGGGTAGTATCGAGCTCGAGGAGGGCGACGACGAACAGCGGATTGCGGGGCGCGTCGAGCAACTGCTGGCGGTCTTCGCGCCTGAGCGAGAAATCGTCTTCCATCTCGAACTGTTCGACCTGGATGACCAATTGCTCTTCCTGGAAATCGGTGCCCGGGTCGGTGGCGCCGAAATCCCATTCCTCTGGCGAGAGGTGAGGGATATCGACCTGCTGGGGATCGCTTGGGAACTCCAGACCGGGGCGTCTACCCGCTACAGGGACCTTGCGCGCAGCCTTAGCAAGGAGGGCAGGCCATTGCATCGCGAGCGGGGTGCATGGGTGATCGCCCGCCGCAACAGCTCGCCGCGCGATGGCTTGGGTACCCTGTACTGGGCTCAGCCGCAGCACCTGGATCGCTTCGCCAGCGGTGTTTATGAGGGCGCTGGCACCCGACTTCGCCTGCGCAGCTTCGATCGTCCCGCGCTGGTACGAGACGTGGGAACGATCTTCGAACATTTATCCGAGTCATGGGGAGCTCAACCTTGAAAACAGCAGTGGTTACAGGTGCCAGCAGTGGCATTGGCGAGGCATGCTGCCGTACCTTGGCCAGTCGTGGCTGGCGGGTATTCCTTGTGGCGCGCAGGGGGGATCGGCTCGAGCAGATTGCCGGCGAAACCGGCGGACACGCCATTGTGCTGGACGTGACACAAGCGCGAGAGGAGGACTTGGTGCAGATTTCCGAGTGCGATCTTCTAGTGAACTGTGCGGGCGGTGCGATCGGCCTGGATGCGGTAGACAGGGCCAGTGCCGAGGATTGGACGAACATGTTCAACAGCAACGTACTTGGGACTTTGCTGATGACCCAACTGATGTTGCCTCGGCTCATCGCATCCCAAGGGGCCATCGTCAATATTACCTCTACGGCTGCGCTAGCCAGTTATGAGGGGGGCGGCGGCTATTGCGCGGCCAAGAGTGCTCAGCGCGCACTGACCCATTCCTTGCGACTGGAAATGAAGGGCGTACCGGTGCGCATCACCGAGGTGCTCCCCGGCATGGTGCATACGCCAGAGTTTTCCTTGAAGCGTTTTCACGGCGACGCCGAACGGGTCAACGCCATCTACGAGGATGTCGACCGGCCTTTGAGCGCGGACGATGTCGCCCAAGTAGTGGCCTGGGTTGCCGATCAGCCCGCACATGTCAATGTCGACGAAATCGTGGTTCGGCCAGTGGCACAGCGCGCTCAGCATGCGCTGTTCCGCGGCAGTCTCGGCTGGCTCGAGCAACAGCGGGCCGACAAATCCCCTTTGAACGAAGGAGCACGCTAATGATGGCGCTGGAAAACCTGGCCGGTGTGGCCATCATCTCCTTGGGCATGGTTCTGACACCTGGTCCCAACATGATCTACCTGACCTCGCGGACGATTTCCCAAGGGCGGCTGGCTGGGATGATTTCGCTGGCGGGTGTGGCGCTAGGCTTCGTGTGCTACCTGCTGGCTGCGGGACTGGGACTGGCTGCTTTGTTCAAGGCGGTGCCAGTCGCCTACGATGTCGTCAGGATTGCCGGCGCATTCTATCTGGGCTACCTGGCCTGGAACATGCTAAAGCCTAGGGGCGCTTCCCCCTTCGAGGCGCGCGAACTGCCACCTCACTCGCCGAGACGGCTGTTCACGATGGGGCTAGTGACGAACCTGCTGAATCCGAAGATTGCGCTGATGTATTCCGCGCTAATTCCCCAATTCATCGACCCTTCCGCAGGGTCTACCTTCCAGCAATTCGTCCAGATGGGGCTGGTACAGATCGCCATTGCCGTCACAGTGAACGGCATGATCGTCCTCGCCGCCTCCAGGGTCAGTGGTTTCCTGGCCAAGCGACCATCTGCCATGCGCACTCAACGCTGGGTGTCCGGGACTGTCCTGGGCGTCTTCGCGGTCGATATCCTGCTGCGCAAGCCTCTCACCTGATAAAAGACCGTTGTGGCGAGCGAGCTTGCTCGCGCTGGGCTGCGAAGCAGCCCCAAAAAAATCTGACAACCATTGTCGATTTTTTGTGAGTGCTACGCACTCAAGCGGGAGCAAGCTCCCTCGCCACAGGTTTCTCTGATTCCTCCCTACGCCTCCTCCAGTGATTGATTTCCTTCGAGCGGAGCTGGTACGGCTTGCCAGCGTCCGAGGTCGTCTTCGGTACTCAAGTTTTGCAAGACTACTGAACCTTCGCGCACTCATCTGGGGTCTCATGACAATAACGGTTTGATTCAGTCATAAACCCGTGGAGGGCGCTATGGACAAGCCGCTCGAAAAGTACAACAACATGAGGGACTTCGAAAAAAGTCCCGAGCCTGCCGGTGTTTCCAAATCCGCAAAAGGCAGACGACAAGCCAAAGCGCATGCTCTGCAATTCTGCATTCAGAAGCATGACGCCTCGCACCTGCACTATGACTTTCGCCTGGAACTCGACGGTGCGCTGAAAAGTTGGGCCGTGCCCAAAGGGCCGTCGCTGGACCCCAAGATCAAGCGCCTGGCCATCCACGTCGAAGACCATCCGCTGGATTACGCCACGTTCGAGGGCACCATTCCCGAAGGGCATTACGGCGCCGGCGATGTGATCGTCTGGGACCGTGGAGTGTGGATTCCCCAGGACGATCCGGCCAAGGCATACACCAAGGGCCGGCTGAAATTCGAGCTGAAAGGAGAGAAGCTCGGCGGCCTGTGGAACCTCGTGCGCACGCACATGCCGGGCAAGCAGGAACAATGGTTTTTGATCAAGCATCAGGACAGCGCCGCCAGACCCGACAGCGAATACGACGTGGTCGCCGCCGAGCCCGACAGCGTGCTCAGCGACCGCACCATTTTGGAAAAAAAGCACGGAGCTAAAGAAACTAAACCGATCAAAAAAGCGCCGGCCAAGGCGCGTAAGGAAAAGTCGGCACAACTGACGGGCGCTCGCAAAGCCGAGCTGCCGGAGCTGCTCAAACCCGAACTGGCAACGCTGGTCGAATCCGCGCCGAGCGGCGAATGGAGCTATGAGATCAAGTTCGACGGCTACCGGGTCATGGCGCGCATCGACCACGATGAGGTCAAACTCTTCACCCGCAATGGTCACGACTGGACCCACAAATTACCCGGGCAAGCCGAGGCACTGGCAGCGCTGGGCCTGGAGTCGGCCTGGCTCGACGGCGAAATGGTGGTCGCCAACGAGCAAGGCGTTCCGGATTTTCAGGCGCTGCAAAACGCGTTCGATTCCGGCCGAAGTGGCAGCATCGTTTACTACCTGTTCGACTTGCCCTACCTCAACGGCGTGGACCTGCGCGAAGTGCCTGTCGAGGAGCGCAGGGCGGCGCTGGCGACCGTGCTCAAGCCCAACGAAAATCCGCTGTTGCGATTCTCCGACGCCTTTGGCGAATCTCCGGAGGCGTTGCTCAACAGTGCTTGCGAAATGAAGATGGAAGGGCTGATCGGCAAACGCCTGGGCTCGCCTTACGTGTCTCGGCGCACCAGTGACTGGATCAAACTCAAGTGCAAACATCGGCAGGAATTCGTCGTCGTCGGCTTCACCGACCCCAAAGGTGCGCGCAGTGCCTTCGGTGCGTTGTTGCTGGGATTGCACGACCGCGAAAGCGGTGAATTGCGTTATGCCGGCAAGGTTGGCACCGGGTTCAACGAGGCGACTCTCAAGCGTATTTACGAACAATTGAAACCGCTGCAGACGAAAAAGCCGTCGGTGGTCAATCCGCCTAGCGGTTTTGAGGCCAAGGGTGTGCATTGGCTCAAACCCACACTGTTGGCAGAAGTGGCCTTCGCCGAAATGACCAAGGACGGCTCGGTGCGCCACGCCGTGTTCCATGGTTTGCGTGATGACAAGCCTGCCAAAGAAATTACCGAGGAGTTGCCGAAAACCGTGAACACTTCAGCCTCGAAAACATCAGCCTCGAAAACCGCCGCAGCAAAATCCACAGCGAAGAAGAAATCAGCCGCCGAGAAACCTGACGCCGCCGACCCAAAAACCGTCCAGTCGACTGTTGCGCCGTCGCAAATCGGCCTGGCCAGCGGCAAGGTGCGCATCACGCACCCGGACCGGGTGATCGATGCCAGCAGCGGCACCACCAAGATGCAACTGGCGGAGTACTACGCCAGCGTTGCGGAATGGATTTTGCCGCAACTCAAGGACCGGCCGGTGGCGCTGGTGCGCGCGCCGGACGGCATCGCCGGCGAACTGTTCTTTCAGAAGAACGCCGAACGGCTGGCCATTCCGGGGATTGTTACCCTGGACAAGGAACTGACGGGCCAACCGGTGATGATCATCAACAACGCCAAAGCGCTGATCGGCGCGGTGCAGATGAGCACGGTGGAACTGCACACCTGGAATGCCACGTCAGTCGATCTGGATAAACCTGATCGCTTTGTCCTTGATCTCGACCCGGATCCGGCGCTGCCCTGGAAAAGCATGATCGAAGCGACCCAGCTAACGCTCATAGTGCTGGATGAACTGGGGCTCAAGGCGTTTCTCAAAACCAGCGGCGGCAAGGGGATTCACCTGGTGGTACCGCTGACCCGCAAACAAGGCTGGGACGAGGTCAAGGACTTCAGCCACGCAATCGTCAGCCACATGGCCAAATTACTGCCGGATCGCTTTTCTGCGGTGTCCGGACCGAAAAACCGTGTAGGGCGTATTTTCATCGACTACCTGCGCAACGGTCTGGGCGCCACCACTATTTGCGCCTACGCCGTGCGCACTCGCGAAGGGCTGCCGGTGTCGGTGCCGATCTTTCGGGAAGAGGTTGCCGAGCTCAAGGGCGGCAATCAATGGAACGTGCACAACGTGCATGAGCGCCTGGCCGAAATCGGTGACGAACCCTGGGCCGACCTGAAGAAAACCCGACAGACGATTACTGCCGAAATGCGGCGGCGGGTAGGGATGAAAAAGTAGGGAATCAGAAGGAAAGTGGCGAGGGGGCTTGTCGGAACGCCGCATCGCCCCGTTTGAGTGCGTAGCACTCACAAGATCTTAGGCACATCAGAGATTTTGGGGCCGCTTCGCAGCCCAACGGGGCGATGCGGCGTTCCGACAAGCCCCCTCACCACAGGCTCGCCGCCCCGACGACTATCGCTTGCCGAGTGCGGCAGCCAGCAGCGGCGCTGCCTGTTCATCGGTCAATGCGGCGTGGACTTCCATGCTCATGAGGTCGCTCCATTCCAGCACCCACTTCTGAATCGACACCGGATCATCGGCCTCAGCAATGCCAAAACCACTCGAGCCACCGACGGCATGCCAGCGCCCCAGCATGTTGACGCCTGCGGGCGGCGCGCCACCGGTCTTGAGAAAGCGTTCGATCGCGCTATTACGATGCTGCGGACTGATGGACCAACTGACGATGAATAACATCTGCCACCTCCTGCTACGGATTGGCGCCATTATCTTCGCGCACCTGGCTGGCGCCGGGGCCACGGTCACGCTTGTGTTTCCAGCTCCATCCTGGCTGACCTGAAACCCTTTCTCCCATGAAAAGGCATAGCAGCGGCCCGCGTTTTGCGTACGACCGCTGATCCTCTTTCAGGCATTTGAAATGAACATATCGGGATAACAGTGCAAACCATCAGGCATCACGCAACAAGTCGTTGGCATTGAGCAGCTCGTAGGCAATCTCCGGGCGCTTCTCCAGCCCTCGACGAATCGCCGCCGGAATCGACTGACGGGTTTTGCGACACAGGCCCGGCAATTCGCCGAGGGTGATGTTGATGCCGCGCATGGTGCGCACTTCATTGAAGCCCGGAACGATCTCCACGCGCAGACCCAACTGCTCATACATCCGGCGTTGCAGACGCTCCAGATCGCCGAGGCTCTGGAGATTTTCCAGGCGTTCGATCAGGCGCTTCTCCTCCGACCGGGTCAGGCTCAGGATGCGCAAATCCGCGCCGGGGGTTTCCAGCAACGGCTCACGCTCGCAGATGCAGGCTCCGGGCGGGCAGGGTTGGCGGATCGGAAGAGAGGTCGTCATGGGGTTCAATCATAGAGCGCTATGATCGGGTTTGCCCATGGGGTTGTTGTGCCGTTGAGCGCGATGTCTACACCCCGGGCTTGCTGTCCTCGGCTGGGTTTATCGCGGATCTTGTATTTCGTACCAGGACGCTTTCGAGGATACACAGGCGTGTTTCTGCTTTTTAGCCAGTAATGGCGTATCCAGCGTACCTATCGCGACCGAAATCCAATCTGGGAACGGTCCTTTCGAATCAGACCAGAACAGCGAGGAGCCACAGTTGGAGCAGAACTGTCGTGTTACGCCTTCGGACGACTGATAACCCTTGAGCGTCTCTGCGCTAGTCGTGATCGAAACCGCTGACCTGGGAGCGCTGGCATACGTCGCGAAGGCTGCACCATGCCCCTTTCGGCATTGGCTGCAATGGCAATGGGTGACGGCTTTCAGCTCAGTTGATACCTGATACTTCACCGCGCCGCATAGGCAGCTACCTTGGTGAAATCCATCCATGTTCATCGTTCCCCGAATTTTGATCGCGCTACTTAGATG